>JASFGJ010000423.1:0-4415 GCA_050123815.1 Desulfobacteraceae bacterium | reverse complement strand
TTGAGGTTGCTCACGCCGGATGAAGGACGCATTTGCTTTGACAACCAGCAGATTGCGGGCTTGAACGAACGTCAGTTCAAGCCGCTGCGCAAAAAGATCCAAATGATCTTTCAGGATCCTTACAGTTCGTTGAATCCCAGAATGACCGTGGCGCAATCCATTGCCGATGGGGTTCGCATTTCAGGCATCACCGACGTCGGGGCTCAGCAGCGACGCATCGCAGAACTCTTGGAAATGGTCGGCATGCCAAAGGCCAGCGCCGAACGCTACCCGCATGAATTCAGCGGTGGACAGCGCCAGCGGGTCGGAATTGCCAGGGCGCTGAGTGTTTCCCCTCGCCTGATCCTGTGCGACGAGCCCATCAGCGCACTGGATGTATCCATTCAGGCGCAAATCATCAATCTGCTCAAAGACCTGCAAACCGAATTGGGGCTGAGTTATTTATTTATTTCTCACGATCTGAACGTCGTCAGCTATATTTGCGATCGCGTAAAGGTCATGTTCCGCGGAAAGATCGTCGAATCGGCCCCGACAGAACTCCTTTTCGATGATCCCCGCCATCCGTATACCTTAAAATTGCTGGCCGCTGTCCCCGATATCGCCTCAGGCGACTGGACGCCACAACTCGATGCCGAAGGCAAAGCGAAAAACACAGCCTCCGCCTGCGGCTTTGCCGACCAGTGCAGCGCCCATGTTCCGGAATGCGACACCGGTATCGATGAAATGATCGAAGTCGAACCAGGCCACTTCGTTCGTTGCCGGCTGGCAATGGAAAAGAGGACGCGATGATCGAAAAAACGATGTTTAAAACCGACACCAATACGCCGGCAGAAGAGATCCGGAGGCGCATTCAAAACCTGCAAAATCGTATGGCCGAACAGAACATTGACGGCGCCTTGATCCTTCAAAACAGCGACCTGTTCTATTTCAGCGGCACCATCCAACAGAGCCACCTGTACGTGCCGGTCGACGGCAGTCCCGTGTTGCTGACCCGCAAAAGCTTCGAGCGGGCGCAGGCCGAATCGCCGATCCCCGACATCCTTCCCCTGAAAAGTCCAAAGCAGATAACGTCACTGCTACGCCGGCAGGGTCTGCCGACCCCGGCAACACTGGGGATGGAACTGGATGTCCTGCCGGTCATTTTGTTCCGCATGTATGCCGACCTGTTTGACAAGACCGAGATTGTCGATATCTCACCAATCATTCGCGAACTCAGAGCCATCAAGTCCGCCCATGAAATCTCGCTGATGCGGGCGGCGGCCCAACGCTCCGACCAGGTGGCCGCCTACGTTGCCGAAGTTATCCAGATCGGACAGACCGAACTGGAACTGGCCGGGCAGGTGGAAGCTTATGCCCGCAAGCTGGGGCACCAGGGAATCGTCCGCATGCGGATGTGGGGCGGCGAAATGTTTTACGGCCACCTGCTGACCGGTGCCTCGGGCGCCGTGCCGAGTTTTCTGGCGTCACCCACCGGCGGTCGGGCCGCCAGTCCGGCCGTGGCCCAGGGGGCGGGCTTTACCCGTTTGTCTGCGCAAGAGCCGATCCTGGTGGACTACACCTTCGCATATAACGGCTATATTTCAGATCATACACGCATCTTTTCACTGGGGCCCCTGCCGGATGATTTGATGAAGGCCCATGACACCATGTTGGCGATACAAGCCGCAGTCAAACAGGCGGCCCGACCGGGCATGCCCGCCGGCGAAATCTACGAAATGTGCGTCGCACAGGCCGCTGACGCCGGTTATGCCGATTATTTCATGGGATATGGGGACCAGCGCATTCGATTCGTCGGACATGGTGTGGGGCTCGAATTGGATGAATACCCCATTCTCGCCAAAGGCCAGTCCATGCCGTTAAAGGCCGGCATGACCATCGCACTCGAGCCCAAAGCGATCTTCCCCGGAAAAGGGGTAGTCGGAATCGAAAATACCCACATCGTGACCGATCAGGGATTGGAACAATTGGGGCAATATCCTGATGAAGTGACGAGACGATAGAAATAAGAAGCAATCTACGCAGAACTGCGCGGCGCGGGCCTTTGCGTCTGCACAAGTTCGGCAATCACTTGTATTTTAAACCCGAATGCGTCCATGGGTTATGTTTTCTTAAATTTCATAAAACTTATACCTACTTCTCGTTTATGTACTTTGCTTACCATTTCATTCCATTCACTTATTGTAATTCTTTTCCTACTTACACTAGATGTTTCATCAATTTCTGTAATATTTAATCTAATCGGATTAAATATGCCACAATCAAACATTTTATTATAAGTGCTTACAATAAATTTCAAAAAGGTTTCACAAAGACCGGAATTGCACTGATTGCTGAAAAAGCCTCCAGCATTCGTATCTTTTATTAATCCGAGACGAACCAAAAAAGAAGTTAAGGATTTACCATTTACAATATCTGTTCTTACCCAAACTTCCCAAAAGTCGTGAAAGGCATGTATATCGAACATAGATGTTGGAGTTTTGTGTATATATTTTTTTACATAAAGGATTTGCCCGGTTTCTTCGAAACGTTTAAGTGCTAATTTCTCATGTTTAGATAACATTTTAATGAAATTGTCTTGGCTCTGAAGATCATCCCTAATACGAACGATATGAGCTGAGTCAGGTAGAGAATTTGAAATTAAACAGAAAATAAGTCTTGATGTATTCGGAAAAGAAAAAACAAGAATAAGAGGGATAATGATAAAAACTATCAAAGATAGGATAAGAGGATATTTTAGTCTTTTTTTCAATATGTTTTATTCCGAAAACTGTGGGTTATTTAAAAACACAACAAGTTTATTATTAGGCGCGCTTAAATACTTTTCAGAAAAGGTAATTTCAAAGGTTTCTTATAATTAACCCTATCGTTGCAAAAATCGGAGGGCTCCAGAGTCTCCCGCTCAAAACCAGCGGGATAAAAAGGCGGAAAGGCTGTAGTAAATCTACTGCGAGCCCTTTCCAACGCAGGATCTGGAGTCCTCCGGCTTTCCCCGAAGGGGTACAAAACATGCCAAAATCGACCCGATCCTTTGGATGCCACCAGGGGTGATATCCACGACAGGTCTCTTTCATACTATTATTGGTTAAATAATCAGACATCTAAGCCTTCTTTGGCATGTTTTTTATGCAACTATAGGGTACAGTCAGCAGCTTATTTTTCGCTGCCACTTTTAGACACGTTGTATCGGGCCGGGATATTTGGCCAGCTGTGCATCGGCCGTCAGTAGCGTGATGCCCTCGACAGTGGCCTGTGCGATGAGCATGCGATCGAAGGGATCTTTATGGATTGGCGGTAAAGCATCGATGGCTACCGCATGTTCACTGAGGATCGGCAGCTCATGGTAATCGTTATCCAACAGGCTTCGCCGCAGTAAGCGTGGATTGACCTTGAAATCTTCGCGGCCCAAGCCGCATTTGATAACGATTTCCCATAGACTGGCAACGCTGAATAGCAATTCATTTTCAGGATCATTCATCAGCGTTTGGGCATCCAATGGTAAATGGTCAACGCCTTGTGCCGCCCATAGCAATATGTGAGTGTCCAGCAGTAACTTCATTCGCCCTCTTCGAACATCTTTACGATCTTCGCTTCGCCCATCCGGTCGAAGTCATCCGGTACCTCAATTTGTCCAGCCATAAAACCGAACCGTTTGATCTGGGAAGGCTCCGGTGCTTTGAATGCAAAAACTTTGACCATCGGCTTGCCGGCTTTTGCGATGATAAACGGCTCACCTTTGGCGGCTTGCTCCACCAACCGAGATAAATGGGTTTTGGCATCGTGAATGTTGTATGTTTGCATAATGGCATCCCTTTTAAACTTAGTTCACTAAACTTAGTTCACTAAACTTAGTTCACTAAACTTAGTTCACTAAACTTAGTTTAGCACGATACGCCGCCTTGTCAAGCTCCAATAGAGTTTTCCCTCGTCATATAACAGGAGAACCCAAAATAAAAAAGGAAACCAGAGTATTCTGGTTCCCTTTGGAATTGTCGAGACTTAGGCGGTTTAGCGCTTGGAGAATTGGAAACGGGCGCGGGCGCCTTTTTGTCCGTATTTTTTACGCTCTTTTTTGCGCGGATCGCGACGGACGAAACCGGCTTTTTTCAATGTGGGCCGAAGATCCGCGTCGAATGCGATCAACGCTTTGGTGATGCCCTGGCGAATGGCTCCGGCCTGGCCGGTCACCCCGCCGCCGAGGACGCGGACTTTTATATCGAATTTATCCTGGTTATTGGTCAGCATTAACGGCTGGGTAATGATGGTCTTGGCGGTGTAGACCCTGAAGTAGTCATCCACAGGCCGTCCATTGATGCTGATTTCGCCTTTGCCGGGAGTGATCCAGGTCCTGGCGATGGCGTTTTTCCGTTTTCCGGTAGCGTAATAACTGTTTTCCTGTGTCATAAAGCTCCCCAAAT
>JASFGJ010000422.1:0-4425 GCA_050123815.1 Desulfobacteraceae bacterium | reverse complement strand
GAAGAGCGTCACAGGGATACGGAACATGACCACTGATGCAGGAAACGCCCAGCCGGCCATTCTGGTGAACAACCTGACGGTCAGCTACGGCCCCAAACCGGCCCTGCTGGACGTTTCTTTAAGTATCGAACCGGGTCTGCTGATCGGCGTGATTGGTCCCAATGGCGCCGGAAAATCGACTTTTATCAAGGCCATCCTCGGTTTTGTCAAACGCGACATGGGTTCTGTGGCGATCCAGGGCGTCGCGGCCGAAAAAGCCAAAGGGCGTGTGGCCTACGTGCCGCAACGGGGCGCCGTGGATTGGGATTTCCCGAT
The DNA here is from genome assembly GCA_050123815.1 of Desulfobacteraceae bacterium. Classification (GTDB taxonomy): domain Bacteria; phylum Desulfobacterota; class Desulfobacteria; order Desulfobacterales; family Desulfosarcinaceae; genus JARRKU01. The sequence goes on along the minus strand of JASFGJ010000422.1, from coordinate 4,110 downwards.
CTGCGTCAAAGAAGTTGCCATGATGGGGCGCTACGGTCATGTGCCCTGGTATCGCGATCCGTCGGAGCAGGATTGGCGAATCGTTGATGAAGCGCTGGACATGGTGCGCATGGGTGAATTCAAAGACCGGCAGATCGGTCAGCTTTCCGGCGGTCAGCAGCAGCGGGTGTTCATGGCCCGCGCCCTGGCCCAGGGAGCCGACATTCTGCTGCTGGACGAACCGTTTGCCGGCGTCGATGCCGCAACGGAACGGGCCATCCTTGATGTGCTGGAAAACGCCAAAGCCTCCGGTCGCACCCTGGTGGTGGTGCATCATGATCTGGCCACCGCCGGCGAATACTTCGACCGCCTGATCCTGATCAAACAGCGCCTCTATGCCTACGGTCCGCCGGCCGCCGTGCTGCAGGAAAATTTGCTGAGCCAGGTATACGAAGGTCGGCTGCGGGTCTTTTCAGACCTGATTAAACAAAGGGGATAGTGTTAAGTTTTAAGTGGTTAAGTGTTAAGGAGGATAAGGGCGAAATGGATATACTCGTCAACCTGTTCATCGCTCCCCTGCAAGAGACGTTTTTTCAAAAATCGTTGATCGGCGGCAGCGTCGTGGCCGTGGTAAGCGGCGTGGTGGGATGCCTGGTGGTGCTGCGGCGCATGTCGTTTCTGGGCGATGCGCTCTCGCATGCCCTGATCGCCGGGGTGGCCGGCGGCTATCTGTTCATGAAACTGCTGTTCGGCATCGAAGCCCACGCCCCTGCCATGCTGATCGGGTCGCTGATCGCTGCGGTTCTCACGGTCGTGCTGATCGGGTTTGTCTCAAGGGTGTCGCGCATCAAGGAGGACACCGCCATCGGGATCATGTACACCGGCGTTTTTGCCGGCGGGGTTGTGGTGGTATCGATCTTCCGCAACTACATCCACATCGACCTGATGCATTTCATCATGGGAGATGTGCTGGGTGTTGCCGATACCGACCTGTGGGCCTCGACCATCATCTCGGCCGCCGTGCTTACGGTCATTCTACTCTTCTTCCGCTACTTTCAAATAACAAGCTTCGACCCGGTGATGGCCATCTCCATCGGCATGCCGGTAGTACTGATCGACTATGTGCTGACCACCTGCGTCTCCCTTGTGGTGGTCAGCGCCGTCAGCATGGTGGGAGTCATTCTGGTCGTGGGACTGCTGATCACGCCGGCGGCGACCGCCTATTTACTCTCCGACCGGCTCGATCGCATGATGATCCTGAGTGCCTTGTTCGGCGTCACCAGCGTCATCGGCGGATTGTATTTGTGCATCTGGCTCGATTCAGCCGGCGGCGGAGCCATCATGCTTTTTTGCACCCTTCAATTTCTGGTGGTGCTGGTCGTCGCGCCGCGCTACGGCATGCTGGCGCGCTGGCTGCAAAAACGCCGCATGGTGCCGCAGCAGGACCTGGAAGATATCCTGGCCGCTCTCTACCGCCACGGCCCGCTCTCCCGGGCCGATCTGGCCGGCAAGATCGCCGCGCCGCGCAAGAGCCCACGCAGCCTGAGCAATCTGGCACTTCAAGGTTTTTTGAGGCTGACCGAATCGGCTGTCGAGCTTACCGACAAAGGGCGAACCGAAGCCCGACGAATCATCCGCTCCCACCGCCTTTGGGAAACCTATCTGGAACATGTCGGAGTGCCGGATATGGAGATCCACCAGCGGGCCGAGCACCTGGAGCATATGCACGACACCAGCGCCATGGAATATCTGGACGACTTGCTGGGCCACCCGGAGCACGACCCCCACGGACAGGAGATCCCCGAAGATATCGCCTGCGGGTCTCCAGACCGGCCGGTGCCATTGAGCCACTATCGCCAGGGCCGCAGTGGTATCATTTCGGAATTACTGGCCGCAGCCGAGGGCATCAGCCTTGCAATCGGTGAGCGGATCACCATGTGCAAACGCACCGACGAAGGCGCCACCTGGGTGGTGGAGACCGCCGACGGTGGGCGATTGAGCCTGAATCACCAACAAGCCGACGCGGTACTGGTAACATGCGTTTGATACGGTGGTGCTCTCCCTAGCTTTCCTTCATTTCCAATTTATCCCCACCTGAAGTAATGTTCGGCGAACACTTCTGTACGATTCCCTATAAAGTTACGTTGTATTAATCGCTATCGAGATTGAAAAAAACGATAATACCAGCATGTTCGATCCCGTTTTCGATACCGATTTCGATATTAAAAATATATTTGACATATATTCAAAGTGTATGTATATCCCTATTCAATAATCAAACTCTCCACATCCCAGGGAGCTGACAATGCCGGCCGTGAAAGCAACACCTGAGACCACTTCCTGCCCCCATCACCGCCGCTCGCTCGCCGCAACCGCCTATCAGACGATCTACAGCAAGATCATTTCGCTCCAATATCAACCCGGACAGCACCTGGAAGAGGCCACCCTTGTGGATGAACTGGGTATTGGGCGCACACCGATTCGCGAGGCCTTGCAGCGACTGGCCGCCGACATGCTGGTGGAGTCCCAGCCCGGCAAGGGATTTGTCGTGCGCCCCATCACGCTGCAAAACACGAAAGCGGCGTTTGCCGCACTTCAGATTCTCGAGTTGGGGGTTGCCGATCTGGCCGTACGCCAAGAGAACCGGTTGCTGCTCGAAGCAATGCGCGAAGCCAATGTCCAGGTGGCCGAGGCGGTAAGCGAGATGGATATCTACCGACTGGTCGAGGCCAACAGCACGTTTCACGATGCCTATGCCCGCTGCTCGGATAATATATACCTTGTCCTGAGCTTGCAAAAGGTCCGTTGTGAAACCAACCGGCTGGCCTATTTGTCGTTCGGCAATGAAATCGATCCCGAACGGAACCTGAAGCAGCACTATGCATCCGTGATCGATCAGCACAACGGCGTTATCGAGGCGTTGCGCGACCGCGACGCCGAGCGTCTCAAAGCGCTGATTGTCGAGCATATTGGGATTTTTAAGAACCGGATCATCCATTATCTGACGGAATAATGGGGGTGCTTTCAATCGGTGAACACAAGGAGGATATTATGAAAAAGTTGTTAACCATCAGCCTGGTTATGGTCTTGTTTTGTTTTGCCGCAGGAGATGTCTTGGCCAAGATGAAATGGGATATGCACTTGAACTACCCGGCGGGCAACTTTCATTCCAAAGGTGCCCAACGCTTTGCGGATCGTGTCAAAGCCGCCACCAACGGCGAACTGGAAATTGTATTGCATCCGGGATCTGCACTCGGTTTCAAAGGCCCGGAACTGCTGCGCGCCGTTTCCGAAGGTCAATTGGCCATTGCCGAGGTCCCCACCGGCATGGTGGAAGGCGACGCTCCGGTACTGGCGCTGACCGCCCAGCCGTTTATCTCCACCAATGCTTTCGAGCAACGGCTGCTTTACCAACTGGCCAAACCCACCTACGCCAAAGAGCTTAAACGCTTCAAGCAATTTACGTTATATACATCGGTGTGGCCTTTTTCCGGCATTTATACCCAGCGCGCCATCAAATCGGCCGGCGATCTGAAGGGTTTGAAAATGCGCGTCTACGACGGCACCGGGCTGGCTTTCGGCAAAGCCACCGGTATTGCCGCCCGCAAGATGCCTTTCAGCGAAGTCTACCCCGCCATGAAGGCCGGCCTGCTGGACTCCATGTACACCAGCTCGGTCTCCGGCGTCGACGCCAAGGCGTGGGAAGTGCTCAAGTACTTCACGCCCATCAACATCGTGGGTCCGGTCAACATGGTCAATGTCAACCTGGATGCCTGGAACAAACTGCCCAAGAACCTTCAACAGACCGTACTGGAGATCGCCGCGCAAATGGAAGACGAGATGTGGAATCTGGCCGGCGATATGGATCGCAAAAGCCGCGACACGTTGATTTCCAACGGCATGACGGTCAACCCGGTGGACAAGGCGTTCCGCAGCGAGCTGGACAAAATCGGTGTCGACCTGCGGTCCCAGTGGGCGCAAAAGGCCGGTGCGGATGCCAAGAATCTCTTGGATGAATATGACCGCATTACCGGCCGGTAGGCACTGCCATGAATCGAATCGTGAGGTTTAGCGAGGCCGCCAGCGACTGGGCGGCCCGTGTTTCCGCAGTAATTCTGGCATTGATGACGC
>JASFGJ010000421.1:0-4434 GCA_050123815.1 Desulfobacteraceae bacterium | reverse complement strand
CCCGGATTTCGTCAACCGCCTCTCTTTGCGCAAACTGAAGATTGGATTTACCGCGCAAGGTCAGCCCATTCCAAGACTCGATATCCACACCCTGGGAGGTTTCCGCATTAATGTACAGGAGACCACAATTTTCACGCCCAAAGATTTTACCGCCAAGCAGCAATTGCTATGGTCGTCACTCATTGCCGCACCCAAAGACGGAGTCAAGGTGGAAACGCTTTGCGTCGAACTATGGCCGGAAAGCACTTCAGACAAGGCCCGGACCAGCCTGGACACATTGTTGTCCAGGATGCGCAAGACCGTTGCGTCCAGCGGCGCCAATCTAAATCCATTGCACTACCTGGTTATGGAGAAAGAACATTTGCGTCTGTCGAATTGCTGGATAGATGCGCATGCTTTGGTGTCATCGGCCAGAAAAGGTCTTCGCCACGCCGAGGCGAATGAACGCTGGCAGGCCGAAACCGAGTTTCGAAGAGTTCATCGGATGTGGCAGGGTGAATTTCTTGCCCAGTTTTGCTGCAGCGATTCTGCATACCAGTATGAAGAATCCAGGCTGATTTCACTTTTCATTGAAACGGCCGTTAAATGGAGTGAAATTTTATCTGATCATCTTGATCCCTTGAAAGAGGATCTGGACATCCTTATGGCGGCCATTCCGTACGCAGGGGCCGACACGCGCCTGGCAGCCAATCTGTACTGTATTTTGTCCTCTTCCGGTTTACATGGAGATATTACACGGTTGATGGAAAGCGTTCGAAAGAGTTTAGCCCTTGAGGAGTATTCGGAAACAGAAATCAACCATTTGATGGAAAGTGTTTGGTGTAAGCAGCAATAGTGATAAAAAGGGGAGGTTATTCAACCAATAAGTGCAAAGAAATTGATTGGAAAAGAATCATGCCGGAAATACTACAAATATTCTCAGACTACATCTGACCCTGGTGCTATTTCATTACCGGGCGTATTGAAAGATTGCAGCAGGAGCATGCGTTGAAAGTGCAGTGGATCGCTTTTCCGCTGCATCCGGAAACACCGGAACAGGGCCAGACGCTGGAAGAACTGTTTGCCGGCCGCAGCATCGACATCCCGCAAATGCTGACCCGTTTGAAGCGTGCCGCCGACGATCTGGGATTGCCGTTCGGCCGGCGCGCCATGACCTTTAACAGCCGCAACGCCCAGGAAACGGGCAAATGGGCCGAGGCGCAGGGGCGCGGCGATGCGTTTCACCAGCGTGTCTTTCGGGCGTACTTTGGCGACGGGTTGAACATCGCGCAGACGGCGGTTTTGGCCGATCTGGCAACGGATGTCGGGCTGGACGGAGATGCGGTGGAATCGATTCTGAAGCAGGGCCGCTATGCAGCGGCGGTGGATGACGATTGGCAGCTCAGCCGCCGTGTGGGCGTTACGGCGGTGCCCACATTTGTTTTTAACGCGCAGGCGCTGGTCGGCGCTCAGTCCTATGATAGCCTCAAACGCCTGATTGCCGGCGATGGGGTGCCCATCGGGCCGTAGCGATAAGCGTTATGGCCGCTTAGCGACGTCTCAGGCATCCAGTGCCTTTAACTGGGCATCGGTCTCGGCTTCCACTCTCTCCTTGTCCGTGTACAATGTTTCCAGCTCGCTGAACAGGGCGTCAATGGATTCCCGGCATTGGCGGATGGCCGGCGAGAGTTCGGCGATCCGTTGGCCGTCCTGATCCTGGGAGGCCTGGACCATCTCCTGGTTGAGGGTTCCCAGGCGGGTTTCTTCGATTTCGATGGTGCTTTCCGTTTTTTCAATGGCCTGATTGATGGGTTTGAGCCGGCGCGAGCGTTCGCCGATAACGGCCGAGCGCTGCTGGCGCAGCTCTTTTTTGCTGACCTGCGAAACCACTGCTTTCGACGTGTTCAGTGATTTTGTCGGGGCGGCGGTCGAGGCCTCGTCTCCCCAGCCGCCCTTGTCCAGAAACTCCTGGTACGTGCCTTCGAATGCGGTAACGCGTTCCTGATCAAAGACGATCAGGCGCTGGGCCAGGGCATGCAAAAACATCTCGTTATGGGTGACCATGATCACCGCTCCGTCAAAGTTGTCGACGGCCGCCACCAGGGCATCGCACGACTCCATGTCCAGGTGGTTGGAGGGCTCGTCCAGCAGCAGCAGATTGACCGGTGTGGCCAACAGCTTGCCCAGCATGACCCGAGCCTTTTCGCCCCCGGAGAGCACCGAGATCTTCTTCAGCGCCGCATCGCCTTCGAACAGCATGGCGCCGGCGATGTTGCGCGCCTGCTGCCGATCCACCTCCGGGTGGCAGTTGAGGATTTCGGTCTCGACCGTGTTCAGATCGTTGAGGGTTTGAATGTTGGTTTGCTCATAAAAACCGTGCACCACCGCCGGATGATACGACAGCTCGCCCCCGCCGGGTTCGAGCTGCCCGGCCAGAACTCTGAGCAGGGTGGTTTTTCCCCGGCCGTTGGGGCCCACCACGCATACGCGGTCACCCGCATGGATGGCCAGATCCAGATTATCAAACAGGCTGGCCTGGTCCGGCCAGGCAAAGCTCAGCCCGTGGGCGCTGAGCACATGCTTGCCGCGAAACTCGAGGCTTCGAAAGCTGAACTCCAGATCACGCATGGACTGCAGCTTGCTCTTTTTTTCCAGCTTGGCCAGGGTCTTGATCCTGCTTTGAACCATGCCGGCCAGACGCGCCTTGGCTCGGAAGCGGGTGATAAACTGCTCCACCTCCTTGGCCCGGCGCTCGTCCTTTAAGCGTGTTTTTTCATAAATCTCTTCGTCCTGGGCGATTTGGGCGTAGTACTTTTCCGTATTGCCCGTGATTTTTCGGGTCTTTTTGCGATGGATGCCCAGAGTGTGCGTGACGATGCGGTCCATAAAACTGCGATCATGGGTGATCAGCAGCACTTCCCGGGGCCAGGTCAGCAAAAAGCGCTCGATCCACCGGATGGAGGTGATGTCCAGGTAGTTGGTGGGTTCGTCGAGCAGCAGCAGATCGGGCTCCGAGACCAGCACCTTGGCCAGGTTGAGCCGCACCTGGAATCCGCCCGAAAACTCCTCCGGCCGACGTTGCAGATCCGCTTCGGAAAATCCCAGACCGGCCAGAACCCGTTCCACCTTCCAGTGGTGGTCCTTTTCGGTTTGCGGCAGGCCCAGCATGCCCTCTTCGAGAACCGTCGGTTCGGTGAAATGCAGTTGCTGCTGCACATGGCCGATGCGATACCCCTTGGGCGCGGTCAGACGGCCGTCGTCATACTCCTCCTGGCCGATGATGATGCGAAAGAGGGTGGTTTTGCCATGTCCGTTGCGCCCAACCAGCCCCACGCGTTCCTTGGCATTGATTTTGAAGCTGATCCCGTCAAACAGCACCTGGCCGCCGTAGGATTTGGATAGATTCTCGGCTGCGATCATTATTTCCCATCTGACTCCGTGGCATTGTGGAAGCGACTCATGTTCCTGTGATGGTGACGGTGTATCCAATTATGGTCTCAAGGTCAACACGATGAATGGCATCTTCATTGCGGTTTCGAACATGTGGGTGATTGCGTTCACGTTTTTCTTTTTTTTCCTTGCCCAAGGTGATATGGTGCGGCAATTTTTTGCGTTGGTTTTGCCGTATGGTCCAACGGGTCACACCACGCCACAGCACAGCACACTGAACCTTTCTAAGCCGTTCTGAGCCGATTTTCGTTCGTTTTCTGAATGCATGCGTGAAATCCCGCACTATCTTGCCTCTCCCATGATTTTTTTTCAAAGGTTGTTTTATAAATTCATGGGCATGCGCTTTTTTCAGGCATGGCCTGAAACCGGCAGAACCATTGCTCACCTCGCATGGCGGTTTCGCCAGGGACGCTTTCAGCGGCGGGTCCACCGATACTGGATCACAGACAACCCAACAAAGAGGAGCATGTCATGATGAAAACGAACTTTAGAACCCTGATGTTTTTTTTGATTGCGACGATGTTCATCACTGCTTGTGCGGTGCAGTACAAGCCTGTTCCAGGTTTTCAGGCGCAATCCATTGAAACGGGGCGCTATGAGAAAAAGGTTGCCCAGCTTGTGCTGATTCTCGATGGATCCTACTCGATGGATGAGGGTTACAAAGGGTATCGGAAACTGGATATCGCCAAGTCCGTCGTGAACAATTTCAACGCCACCATGCCGGATTCGGATGTCCGGGTGATGGTGTACAGCTTTGGTCATGATCTATCGGTTTCAACCCAATACGTGGACGCCCAGCTGCCCTTGCAGCGATACAATCGCCAGGCGCTTTCGGCCGCCGTCAACCGCGTCGGCACTGCCGGCGGGATCAGCCGCCTCGATTCAGCTATCGCCGGCGCAGCCGCAGGTCTTTCCGATGCGGCGGGCCCCATTGCAATGGTGATTGTCAGTGACGGGCAGGAGATGGGGATGACTCCCGTGGCTGCTGCAAAGCAGGTGAAAGCC
>JASFGJ010000420.1:0-4439 GCA_050123815.1 Desulfobacteraceae bacterium | reverse complement strand
CTGGTCGATTCTGGATAATTCATAGCGAAAGTGCGTGAATGCAAAGGTCAGTACCAAAGACAATTCATTCCGGCGCTGCCATATTTTTATCTCTTTTAGGCGTTTGCTGCGATCAATCGGTATTTTGCGGATCAAATCGAGTTCGGTATTCGGGAAGACAACCGAAAGCTGACCCGAAGCCAAGGGGCGTAGCGTCTCAAGCGGAATCGTGGTGCCGTGTTCAAATACAATGCGGGTATGCGTTTTGTACTCACCGACGCGGATATCTTTTAGCTTGGCAGCATAAGATGGGCAAGTCCATATGATCAGAACAAAGCCAATACAGAGAATGGGTAGAATGGTCCGATTCCTGAGGTTCAATACTTCCACCATCAAGTTACCGAGGCGTCTGCTGGTTGCTCGGATGCTACGTACGTTTTCATTGGGGAAACCCTATCCGCCGTTGATGCGATCTTGGTGAAAATACTCACAAAAGCTTAAGAATGTCAAGGCAATGAACACCAAACGGATGGGTACGAACTTATCAGAACTACGGTGATCAGGCATGATGACGCCAGGCTATACGGTAAAGCCCTCGGTTTTAAGCGCCTTCTTGATCGGTGCGGCATTGCAGGGGGAGAGGCGGAAATGATAGGTTCTGGCGCTGTTTTCGCGAGAGGCCATGCCAACATTAATAATTTCGGCACCGTGCTGGTGGATAATTTGGATACAGCGATTCAAGTCCGCCGAGGCCTCACTCGCGGTCACATCGATCCAGGTGCTTCTGGATAGCAGGCCCATCATATCGATAAAAGCCCTCAGCAGATCGGTTTCGGTGATGATACCGACAAGTTGATCGCGCCTGGTCACCGGTAACCCGCCGATTTTATATTTGTAAATCAGTCTGGCGGCATATTCGATGTTGGCATCGGGAGATATGGTGATCGGCTTTTTGATCATCATGTCCGCCAGCGTCAAATCCCCTAACATTGATGGGATCAAGGCTTGCTTGAGATCCGCCAGGGTCAACAATCCTTTGAGTTGTTTTGTTCGACTGACAACCGGCAAATGCCGAATCGAATTGACCTTCATCAATTCAAGCGCTTTGGCCACCTCGGTTCGGGGTGATACTGTTATGGGATTAGGCACCATCAACTCTTTGATTTTCACCGAATCATCCTTTCGATGGAAGGGGTTGATTGGTTGCAATAACATTAACATCGCGGCCAATGGTGAGACAAGAGCTTTCTATCGGCGAGCCGGCTGATACTCACACAGTGGTTCGGCGTCAAGGTAGTCGCCGGTCGCTTCATAGGCCCGAGCGCGACAGCCGCCGCAGACGCGTCGGTATTCACAATATCCGCATTTGTCCTTCAGCTGGCCGAAGTCACGCAGTTTCTGAAAATGCTCGGAGTTTCGCCATATCTCTGCGAATGACTGCTGGGTGACATCGCCGCAGTTCAGATCGAGAAAGCCGCAGGGCTGGACGATGCCGCGGTGGGAGACAAAGCAGAATCCGGTACCGGCCAGACAGCCTCGCGTAACGGCATCCAAGCCATGGGATTCAAAGGTAACTTTTTTCCCGTCGGCCTTTGCCCGCTGCCTAAGGATGCGATAGTAATGCGGCGCACAGGTGGCCTTGAGCTGCAGAGAGGTTTTATCGCGCTGATCATAAAACCAATTCAACGTTTGCTCATATTCACGGGCATCGATCTCCTGGTCCACAATATATTTGCCGCGCCCGGTGGGGACCAGCAAAAAGATGTGATGCGCTGCCGCTCCAAGAGACTCGGCCAGCTCGAGGATTTTCGGAATTTGATCCAGATTGGTTTTGGTGATGGTTGTGTTGATTTGAAATTCGATGCCTGCGGCCTTGGCATTGCGTATACCACGCAGGGCGCCATCGTAGGCACCTTCAACACCTCTGAATCGGTCATGACTTTCGGCACTGGCACCATCGAGACTGATGCTCAGCCGCTGAACTCCTGAAGCCACCATTTTTTCGGTAATTTCCTGCGTTACCAGGGTTCCGTTTGGCGACATCACCATGCGCATGCCTTTGGCATTCCCATAGGCGGCAACATCAAAAATATCATCCCGCATCAGTGGCTCACCGCCCGTCAGGATAATGATAGGACGGGCCACCTCTGCAATCTGGTCCAGCAATTTGTAAGCGGCCTGAGTGTCCAGTTCGTCGCTGTAAGGGCCGCAGGTCGCCGATGCGCGGCAGTGCACGCAGGATAAATTGCAGTTACGTGTCGTCTCCCAGGCAACAAGTCGCAGTGTAGGGAGACCGTCTTTGTCTTTACTAGTATGATTTTCCTGTGAGGGATGTTGATGATGTGAGGGCATATCAATCGAATTCCTTTATGTTAAGTCGTTGAGCCGTACAGCATCTGCAGCAGCTTATGTCCCTATCTATTTGGCCCCCAGTGCTTGGGCGGCATCCATAGCAAAATAGGTTAAAATCATATCCGCCCCGGCACGTTTGATGGACATCAAGGTTTCAAGCATCACCTGCTGACCGTCCAGCCACCCCATCTGTTCTGCCGCCTTGATCATCGCATATTCGCCGCTGACGTTATAGGCGGCAACCGGCAGGTCGAACTCTTCCCTGACCCTGCAAATGACGTCCAGATAGGGCAGGGCCGGCTTGACCATGACGACATCCGCCCCTTCTTCAACATCCATGGAAACTTCGCGCAGGGCCTCCTGGGCATTGGCCGGATCCATCTGATAGGTACGGCGGTCGCCAAACTGAGGCGCCGAATCCGCCGCTTCGCGAAAGGGTCCATAGTAGGCGCTGCAGTACTTCGCGGCATAAGACATGATGGGAATGTTCGTTAGATTTGCCTCATCCAGCGCCGATCTTATTTCCGCTACCCGGCCGTCCATCATATCCGATGGCGCCACCATGTCGGCACCTGCCTCGGCATGCGTGACGGCCGTACGCGCCAGTAAATCCAGCGTGGCGTCATTATCGATGCATTGGCCCTCCACCACGCCGCAATGGCCATGATCGGTATATGCGCACAGGCAGACATCGGTGATGACGGCCAGATCCGGCGTTGCATCCTTGATGGCCTTGATGGTCTGCTGTACCACACCATCGGTGGCATAGGCTTGGGTACCCAGGGGATCCTTGTTGTCGGGAATACCGAACAGAATGACTGCCGGTATGTTCAACTCTTGCGCCTTACGTGCCGTTTTAACCAGATGGTCGCGCGACATTTGAAATTGCCCAGGCAGCGAGTCAATGGGGCGTTTAATCCCATCTCCTGACACGGCGAACAGCGGTAATATCAGGTCATTGACTTCGAGCCGTGTTTCACGCACCATTCGGCGAAAGGCGAGGCTTTGCCGAAGTCGTCTCGGGCGGTAGTCGGGAAATAGCATGTGGCACTCCTGATTTTCTAAATGGTTTGAGCGATTTCGTCATCCGACAGGTAACAGGCAGGATCCGGAGCCCAGACATTGCCCGTCACCGCTTCGGCGCGTACTCTGAAATTGCCGCCGCAGATATCCAACCATCGGCATGAAGCGCAGCGGCCCTGAACATACTTTTTCTTCTCCTTTAGCTTCAGCAGCAGGGAATCTTCCGGTTTGGTCCAGATTTCCGAAAACGGCCGCTGGCGGATGTCACCGAAGCTGTGATGGCGCCAAAACTGGTCGGCGTACACCTGCCCGTCCCAGCTCACGCAGCCGATACCGCGTCCTGAATTGTTTCCTTCGTTCATTTGGAGCAGTTCGAGCACGTCCGCCGCTCGCTTGGGATCTTCCTTTAACATTCGCATATAAAGGTAGGGGCCGTCTGCGTGATTGTCTACCGTCAGAACCTCTTTGGGCTTGCCCTTTTCATGCAACTCCCGCGTGCGGTCGATGATCAGATCGACGGCCGCCCTGGTCTGCTCGTGTGTTAAATCGTCCTGCACCATTCCGGAACCCCTGCCGGCATAAACCAGATGGTAGAAACAGACCCGCGGAATTTCCATCTCTTCGAGCAGATCAAATATGCCGCCGATTTCCTGCACATTCTGCTTGTTGATCGTAAAGCGCAATCCCACCTTAATGCCGGCCTCCTGACAATTGCGGATGCCTGCCATGGCCTTGGCAAAAGCACCTTTTACGCCGCGGAAACGGTCGTTAACCGGCTCCAGACCGTCCAGACTGATGCCCACATAAGAAAGTCCGATCTCTTTGAGGGTTTGGGCTGTTTTGCGCCCGATGAGTGTTCCGTTGGTAGAGATAACCGCTCGCATCCCCTTTTCTACAGCGTAAGCGGCGAGCTCCGGAAGATCTTTGCGCACCAGCGGTTCACCACCGGAAAAGAGCAACACCGGCACACCGAACTCGGCCAGATCATCGATCATGCGACGGCCCTCTTCAGTGCTCAATTCGTTCGATGTGGCATCGTCCGTGGCATGGGCGTAGCAATGCACGCATTTCAAGTTGCAGGCCCG
>JASFGJ010000419.1:0-4446 GCA_050123815.1 Desulfobacteraceae bacterium | reverse complement strand
ATTTACAGATTACCTCTTGATATCCGTATCTTAGGATAAGCACTGTCTCGACCGACGGCCACGTTTATGAAGTCCGGACCACTATAAATATGGAATTTAGTTCCCATTGAAATGCTACTTTGCGACTATCTTTACGGTTGTGGTTTGGCGCCATTGTTTACCGTTATGGGACAATACCAGAGAAATACTGTTGTCTCCACTGGGAAGTATCCCAGGAACAAATGAGCTTTCGCCGGGCTTTATATAATCCCGCCGCGATTTCCAGGCGATGGTCCGCGCCGGTGCGATGCGTTTGGTCAGTTCGCTGCCCGCCGGGATACGCTCATTGGGAATAGTACGCGTTTTAATTGTCTCTGGTTCGATGCCCTTAAAAACAAATATGCCTTTTTCCCGGCCTTTGTGAAGATAGCGCGATCTATTCCAATTGATTTCCAATGGTAATGATGTTTTGTTTTGAACGGTCAGTTCAAAGACGACAAAGAATGGGTTGTCCAGTTTCAAGGGTTTGGTCCGAATATCAAAAAGATCGTTGGACGTTTGTTGTACGGGCGGCAGGCTTTGCCATACCTTTGGTGGTTTTTGAGCGGCGCAACCCGTCAGCATTAAAAAGAGAATCGGTATCCAGTAAATTACGAGATTTTGTTTCATCTTTTTTTCCTCAAAAGAAATAACGAACATAAAGCTGGGCCCCAACGTATTCGAAATCAATATTGCCCCTGAAGTCAATGGACGGGTAGTCTTCGCCCTCGGCCTCAACACCGAGCCGAAACGAATCGAAGCCGAGTCCGATGCCGACGTGTTGCCAGGGCTTGTATTCAAGGGCGGTATAGCCTGTGATCAGCGAGCCCCGGAATCGATCATATTTCAAATAGAAATAGTGGGAACCACTGCGCAGATACCACTTGGGCGCCAGGGCGATATCCAACCGCAGCCCCAAGGTGGGCAAAGGCGCGATAAAGTCCTGTTGGCCTTCATTTTCCAACGTTCCGGATACGGTGATGCCGTATTCAATGGGCATCACATACAAACCAACATCGAGCGCAATGTCGAGCCTGTCGTCCTGCAGAAAGGAATATCCGTACTTCAATTGATAAAGGTCGATATTAAAAAAAGCGTCGACCTCCGTTCCGGCCAGTACGGTAATCGGATCGCCGTCCCGGTCTTCGATCTCAATATCTTCGTTGATGATTTTCGAGCCGCTGCGACGGTAGCCGAACCACGATAGATCGAGGCGATGGCGTTGGTTGTCGCTGAATCGCCACAGCCCGCCGACCCGAAAGACGTTGTTGCTTGAATCCAGATCCAAAAACTCCTCGACATCCACATCCAGAGCCACCGCCGACCCGATCCTGAAAGTAGTGTTCAGGTTTGAAATAAAGTAGCCTGCGCTAAAGCCATAGGTTTCCCAGGGCGAATCCGAAGTCTCTTCCGCGGCAAAGGCCATGGTTGCCCAACCGGCGCAAATCATTCCTGCCAACAGCATGCCGGTTACCTTATTTGCCATTTTTCCATTCATTCGCATTCTCTTCATATTTTAAGGCCTTTATTCTTTGCTGCAATATGCTGGCAACCTTAAGGCTCATGTTTCAGTGCGGCACACAGATTTTCAAATATGGGCGCACTTTCTTCTCCATGATGGATCGGCCGACCCGTTTGGCAATGCGTTGCGAACCCTAAAAAAAGAATGAAACACCAAAGACCGGGCCGTGGAGCATGGCATCCAGCTCAAAAGTATCATCGTCTTTTTCATTTTCATAATTGAAGTCGTAGATTCGATAGCCTAATTGAATAGACGCCAATTTCCATGGTCGATATTCCAGACCCGCAGAGAGGGTCCAGGAAAACACGGTCTCGTCACCGGCTTTTATGCCGCCGATGTCTCCTCTGAAATGCAAATCCCAACGCTTGCTAAAACCATACTTGAGGCGGCCGCCCACAAACAGTTCAAGCCACCAATCAGAGCCCTCGATTGTTCTGGAAGATTCTCCAACACTGACGAGCTGGGAAGGCGTGAGCTTAAGATCGAGCTCCTGTTTCAAGGTTCCGATTCGTATCCCGCCAAGAGGCTCCACAGAGAGCCCGGGACGAAATTCGCCCGGGGGCGCGTTTCCGGACTCGTCATCCGAAAGAATGTCGCTTTTCAACAGGGCCGCCTCGAACAGATTCATTCGAATATCGAGGTCGGTGGACAGGGTGGGGCCGATGCGGGGCTCGAAATCGGCCGCCAGACCGAGGTCGATATACATATCGGACACCATAATCCCCCATCCATCGAACCAGTATTCAAAACCGGCGGCCGCGCCAAAGTCCAGGTTGTCGGAAATAAATTCGAAATCCGTGTCGGCCGATACGCTTCGGCCTTTAATGGTTGTGGCATCGATATCGATGCCGGCTGCCCAGAAAGTGGGCGTCAGCGTATATTGTTTGGCATCCTGGCCGGCAAACACACCTGCCGGCGTGATGAGAAAACACAAAGAAACCATGAAAAGGATCATCCAACCTGAATGGGGTTGTACGGATGGTCGTGTCGAATCCCCTTGTAACATCATGCAGCCCCCTTTACATTCACGCAGTAATGGTTTTGGCCCTGCTTAGGGTCTCGGCAAAAAATAATTGTACCAGATTGCGCCGGGATTTGGTTCATCTGCAAGGCGCATTGAAGGTTGCATATCGAGATATGCGGCCTTCAATGCAACACAGCAGATGGGCAAAAGACCAAGCAAGGTGGTGTAATTATTTTTTGCCGAGCCCCTTATGGTCGGCCGAACGCCTCTTGCCACTCCTTGCGGGACATCTGATCCCTGATTGAAAACCGCAATTCCAGGATCTTTTGCTGAGTGTCGGCCCGCTCTCCATTGAGTTCTTCAAGGATGTTTTCAAACGCAGCGCGATTGGAATCATGGTCTTCGTTGGCCTTGACCATGCGTTTGGCCGCTTTCTTGAGTTTTTTTGAAAAATGCTCCAACGCCTTTTCAATATCATCCGCATCACCGGATATGGCTTTTCTGCGATCCGGTTGGGTGATGCTCTGTTCGATAAAGGCGTTTAAAAGGTCAACAAATCCCTGCCCCGGCAGATCTGCCGCAGAAGAAAAAAATATCGCCAAGAACGCACCGATTATCACAATGGCACCTCCTTATGATTTCGGTTTCGAAAAAGTGTCCAGAAGATTTTGCCGCAGAAATATATCGACGGCTTTTTTCTCCATCTTTGCGATGTCGGCCCATTCCTTTTCAATGGTCAGCGCTTTGATCTCAAAGTGGGTCGTTAAGAGCCTCTGCTGCAACGACTGGCGCAAAGCATTAAATGTGGCCATCAGCTTATGAAAATCGGCTCTTGTGGCATCGTAGTCCGCATTGAGCTGTTTGGCCTCCGCGCTGAATTGATTCACCGTCCGGTTCAATTGGGCCAACCCTTCGGCCAAATCGTCCAGCAAAGCCAATAACCGCTCACGCCGGTCCTGTTCAGGTATCCGGCCCAGATATTCCTGCAGCTCATGCAGCATCTCTTTGCGAACCTCTGGCTCACTGACCGGTTGATGAGAACACCCGCTGATTGAAAGCATAAAAAAAAGTGTCATCAGGATACCGGCGACGTCTACTGCTTTTACTTTTTTCAAACCTGCCTCCCGGCTATTTCGGCAACTTTTTGAACATTTTGGAAACCGCATAATCCAAGCGCGCCTTGACGGTCATCGTGTCGGGATCTTCCTGAATTTCCGCGGTTGCCCTGCCGACCCAGATGACAAAGCCTGAATCGCTGTCAATCAAGGCAACCACCAATCCGCCTTGGGGAACATTTTCAACCATACGCATATCCGTCGCTGGATTGACCTTCAGCTGAAGTGCATCCATATCGATCCCCGCGGCAAAGGCGACAACCATATCCGGATCGACCGAACTCTGCGACATGCCGCGCTGGCGCAACTCACGATCGATCAGAAAGGCAATTTCCGCATCGGCATCGAACTGCGGCGGCTCCCACCGCCCGTACGCGTCGTTAACAATGGCAGCCGCAGCCAACCAACCATACGTCTTATAACCGCTGAAATTGGCTTTTGGATCGGCCTGGGCATCGACCTTTATGTCCTGTGTTGGAACGGTGGCACAACCACCAACTAGTAGGATAAAAGCCAATGATATCCCTATATATTTTTTGATCATGGCAATAACCTCCAGTTTTTTAAAACCATCCAAAGTAGCTTCTACGCACCGCGCTGAAGCCAGCCACGCACCCTTTCTTCATCACCGGTGAAGTCAAGGACTGCAAAACAAAGCATGGCGGCTCTGGTTATCGCTTCTATATCTCGCTCATCACAGGGTGCGCCACGGGTTCCAGTCGTCGGCTACCGGAACGATCCCCTTTTCTTTGGCGTAGCGCTCGTAGATGTCGATCATCTTCCGGAGCCGCTCCGGCTGGTCGGCCTCGAGGGGACGCGTCTCGCCC
>JASFGJ010000418.1:0-4456 GCA_050123815.1 Desulfobacteraceae bacterium | reverse complement strand
GTCCTACATACCTGACGAAAGAATCAAACAGGTACTTAAAAAAATAGAAGCGCACAGGGCAACGATTGATAAAAAGAAGGCACTTGAGCAGGATGGCCAGTTGGAAGAGAACAAATTGCCCACGCCTCAATCATCAGATGAATAATAACCCATCTGCCATAAAACACGGCCACCCGCTATGCGGGTGGCCGTTTACTCAAATACGAGCATGGTGGATGTCTGGTTGATATGTCCGATAAACTCCTCGCCATAAGTGCTGAATCCGATGGTCGGTATATCGGCGAAGATATCGGCATAAGCTTGCGTGGCACTGTTCTTCTCAAGCTCAAGGGTGCGCAAAATGCAATGAAAATTAACTATACCGGAGATATGATTGACCTCTGCCAGCCTTTCAGTCAAGGCTTTGCGTGTATCCTGGACGATGTCTGAAGATTCCAGCAAGGTCATCTCCATGCCTTCCATAACGTTGCAATAAAAATACATGGCACCGTCTTCCATGCGTTGAGGACTGCGGACATAAGGTTCGTTGCCAATGTATAACCCGACAGGGTTTGACATGAAGAACTGATCGGCATTATCGACCGTCGCTCCGACGGCCTTGGCATATGCCACGGCTGCGGGCATACCGTTGAACTCGATCACTTTTCTTTCCGATGGCTTAACCTCGGTGGCGACCAACTTGGCGGGACAAGGCTTGAAGCTCTGGGTTTTTATGAAGCTGAACTTGACCTTTGGCTTTAACAGAGCCAAAACAGCGGCATCGGTATAGGCTTTGCCGTTGGCATACACCCAAGTTTGCGCAAATTTCAGATCGTCCCCTGCCGAGCCTCCAATGAAAAACAAATTGCTGAGCTCGCCAATGCGATCCATCAGTTTTTCTTCCGCCATTCTGAGCCCGTCCACCAGGATCAGTCCGACATAATCATCCACGCCCATGGAGAAAGGATTCTCTTTAAAATGGGCCTCAAATCCCTTAAAGGCCTTTTCCACCTGGTTGTCCGTCTGTATGTTTTCAACGACTTGCAAATTCAGGTCTTCTATCACATCGGCGGTGAACCCCATAGCGACAATCGCATTTTTCAGCATCTTGCCTGAAATAATTTCTCCGGATGTGGAACATCCGAATGTTTGGGCCTGGGGAAACGCCTTGCGTAAGCTTTCACAAATCGATTGAGGTTCGTACTGAGACGATGCGAAAAAAAGAACGGCCCGGGGAGCGCAACCGGTCATTTGGGATTGTAGATGAAGCGCAGCTTTTTCCGGACTGGATTCAGTGCTATATGCGGTAACGATATTCATGCGGTCTCCTTAAGTATTATGAACAGGGGGCAATGACTGAAGCGGCGATGTGAGCGCTCAGAGCATCTGTTCGATTTGATCGCCCACCCGGGCCTTGGCACTAGGAATTTTGACACCCATCTTGGCAGCCAGATCCTTCAGACGCTTCACAAGATTGGGATCATCGGGAGTGTCCAGGGAAAAGGCATCCGGATTGATGCCCTTAAGCATGAATTTGGTCCGGATCATCTTAGCAACGTTGGGATCCCCGCCGGAACGTTGGGTGATAATGCTGTCAAGAATCAGCTTGGTTTTGCCTTTGGACTGATTCGCTTTTGTCTTCACTCGCAACCCGTAGGACTGTGCCAGGTTCAACAATTTCTTCAACAGCAACGGATCATCCGGGGTCTCCGGCGTAAGACTGTCCGGATTGATGCCTTTCAACGCGATCTTGACTTTAATGGCCTTGGCAATGGCGGCGACGCCACGGGAACGATTTTGAATGATGGCATCGAGAAGCTTCTTTGCCCGACCTCGTGATATGGAATCATCCATGACCGGTTCAATCAAACCCTGATCATAGAATTCCTTAATCCGGTTTGTCAGATCATCCAGATCAAAGGCATCCTGCTCGGCAATGGTTTGCACGGACCTTTTTCCGTCCAACGCAAAAAGAATATTAAAGGATTTAATATCATCCGTATAATCGGATACATTGAAACCATCAGATCTTTTGAAAATAGTACTGCCGATTTGCTCTAAGGGAATTGACATGCCGTGCCTCGCTTGAATTGCAATAATCGAATTAGGCCAATCTAGTGCCTAGAAGTGGTTTCAAAACCTTCAATCGGGTTCAAGGTCAAGGCGGGGTGAGGCGTTTAACCGCCCCGCCAAAACCCGGCGGGATAAACATCCATACATCGGGTATTTTGAGGATTAAACGCCTCACCCCAACACCGAGATTGGGCCCGAGGGGAGGTTTTGAAACCACTTCTATCCATTTATTCCCTCTCCCTTGAGGAAGAGGGTCAGGGTGAGGGTGTAAAGCTTTGAAATCACTTCTAGCTATAGTCGTAAGGCATAGGGTAATTCCACAGCAAAAGTAATGCCAAGGTGTTGCGCATTACTCTCCGGTATGTAGCATCGACTGCGCGAACCGGCCACAATGAGATGACTCATTCTTATGTTACCGATTTAGCAAGATAATTTACTCAGACCAAAATCTAGTGGGTTCCTGCCGACGAGGTGTCACCAAGTTTGCTTTGCCATGGAGATCGGTTCTTGTATCACCGAATTGGACGAATGTTACCAAATGCCTCACCAGCGAAACGGCTGTAATGTGCAACCCATAACAATTGCATCATTTTCTTTTGATTGGTCAAAGTGTGGTGCGATGGGGTCAAAACGGTCATTCGGCCTGCATTATCTCCGCCATCAAGTGTTGTGCAAAAAACCACTTTACTTATTTTACTTTTCTGTTTATTGATTATTTATCAAGACTGATTACGCTGCAATGCTGTTTGAACGATTCTTGGAAAAGCAAAACATGGTGGTTAAAGCGATTCTGGCCGACAAAGAAAAAGGCCATGTCAATGAGATGGAGGCTTTACTGGCCGAGCTCTGGCCTGACCTGAAAGTTTGCGGCAGGGCCGCAAACGGCGCGGAAGCGTTACATTTGATTGATCAGCACCAGCCTCAGCTTGCCATACTTGAGGTCCGTTTGCCTGGAATCTGCGGCATGCAGGTGGCAAGAAAAATCACCGGAAACTGCCAGGTTGTTTTCACCACAAGCTACGAGCATTACGCTGTCAACGCCTTCGATAGCGGCGCCCTGGACTACCTGCTTAAGCCGGTCAGCCGGGAAAGGTTGCAAACAGCCGTCCGGCGGGCTAAGCGCATGCTTCCCTTCTCCGGAAATGTTGGTTCTTCAACTTACCAGGCAAGCCCTGACCATCAGGTACATCATCGCGCAGACCCGGACAATCCGGATTATCTACAATGGTTGTGTACCCCATACGGGCGTCGTTCCCGACTCATCGCCGTTGATGAGGTTTGTTATTTCAGGGCTCAACAAAAATTTACGTCGGTCTTCACCTGCAAAGGCGAAAGCTTAATCAGCAAGTCGATCAAATCATTGGCCGCAGAGCTGGATCCGGACCGTTTTTGGCGCATCCATCGCTCCACCATCGTCAACGTCTCTTGCATTGATCAAGTCAGCCGCACCGAAACCGGGCGCGGGGCCATCCGGCTGAAAGACCGTTCTGAGGTTCTTATTGTCAGCCGGCCGTATCTGCGTCTGTTCAAAAAGATGTAGAAGTGGCAACTTAATAACAACAAATGGATTTTATGATATGAAAGTCTACTTCGGTTTTGATGATACGGATAATCGAGACTCACTCTATGGTACCGGTAAGCTCGTCAGGTGGTTTCTAAAAAAAATTCCTGAAAATTGTCGCTGCCTCGGGGTTGCTCGTCAACAGCTTCTGGTCTGCGATGGCATTCCCTATACATCCCACAACAGCTCAGCCTGTCTGATCATGGAAATTCCAGATCCGACGGTTCTAAATCATATCATTGAGGAGGCTGTATCTCACATCGAAACGTATGCCGCTGTGGGCAGCGACCCCGGTTTATGCGTCGCAACCGAACGTGACCCGGCCTTGGATGATATCATTGAATTCGGCCGGCACTGTACCAGCACCATAGCGACCCAGAAGCAGGCGCTTGAGTCTGCAAAACGCCTGCATCTGTCCGGTCATGGCGGTACAAATGACGGCATCATCGGAGCCGCTGCTGCGGTGGGATTGACACTTTCCGGATGGTCCGGACGATTCATCGAATGGGGAAATCTGCGTAACTGGCCCCGGCAAACAACTGTTGTCGAATTGAAAAGCAGCGGCATTGACGTTTTATCGATCGATCGCAATGCAATGATGCCGACCCGGGATGATATCGTTTTGACCAATGGCTGGCTGCGCCCACGATTGATAGGGCATCGCCCGGTTCTTCTCGTCAAACCGCAAGGCCAATCCGGGTGGGCTAATATTGACAGGAAGCGCAGCAAAAATAATCATCCGAATGTGCAAAAGGAAAACCTGGCGGTAGCAGCAAACGCCAACCTTTAAAAGACAGGCAATCCGGGAGAATTATTTTCTTCTAGCCCCCTTGTTAGAGACTG
>JASFGJ010000417.1:0-4462 GCA_050123815.1 Desulfobacteraceae bacterium | reverse complement strand
CAGGCCCGCCTTCAACTTGTAGCCGTTGTCATTGTCATCTCCCGTTCTTGTATAATCATACAAGCCCGCCTGCAGAGAGTATAACATCTTCATCCATTGATTGAGCCCGCTTTGCCATTTGGCATACATCTGGTGGCTGTCCAGCCGCATCCGGTAAATCTGATTTGGATCGAGGGCATCGATGGAGTTTTTAAATTCACCATAGAGATAGCCAAATGTGATTTCATCAGATTCGAAACTGGCGTTGCCGAAAAAATCGAGATAATGGTGATGCATCTCCTGATCGACGCGTTCCTGCCCGTCCGCTGACAGGGAACGGTGGGTGCGCGCTTCCAGGCGTTTTTGGAAGGCGAAGCCGAGCAGCCAGCCGGCATTGAGATGCCAGTGCAGTGCTCCGCGATAGTGATGCCCGTGATAGCTTTTTTCCAAACCGTCGCTCTGATCGAGCAGGACACTCTCCAGTTCCTGCTGAAGGTCCAGATAGAGATCGATTTTATGGAACAGACGGTAGCGGGTATCGAGCTTAACCAACATCGGGTTGCGATCCAGGTCATCCGTTACTTCGTTGCGGTCATCTTCCTCGTTTTTTTTGTTATAGTTTGCCAGTTGGTTCAGCCAGGTGAGCTTGACATGCCGCATGGAGTAGGGCTCGTTGTATGAGATCGCAAGGCCCAGGTTGTCGTACTTTTTTTCATAATAAGGAAATCCCAGAACCGAGACATGGTACCGATGTCCGAAACGTGCTTCAATTTGCTGATAGATGGGTTCTGATTTGTAAAACTCTTCTCGCTGCTGGGTGTAGAGCAAAGAGAAATATTTGTGCAAATCGCCCTGCAGCTTGATATGGTGCTTGTAATAGAACAGCTCCTGCGACAGGCTCCCGGCAGTGCCCTGGAATCCGTTCTTGGCCGTATGCCACCGGCGCTGCCACGATAAAGGCAATTGATAGGCTTTCCAATCAAACATATTTTCTTCTTTTGGAAGAAAATGGCGCTGGATATCGAAATTGCCGTCAAAATAGGCAAATACGTCTGCCGTAGCGAGAAGCCATACAAGGGATGCAAGTCCTATACGTCTGATCCCCGTAGGCATGATCATATTCCTCCACCCGGTCCGCCCTCCATTCCGGAGCGGTCGGGCAAGACAAGTTTTCGGGGTGTGAGCGGGTCGATTCCGGGTCGAAACAAGCCGTTTTAAGCCCGTGTAATGTTCGATGACCCCATTCAATAAAAAAGCGCCGGAGATGTCAATTTTTATTATCTTGTTGCCAGTGGCTGATGGCGTTGGCATAATAACGTACCACAGGCTCCTGGCCCGGGGTGATTGCAAATCCACCACCCGTGTTGCTGATCAGGCGTCGCAGCAGCATAAAATCGACGGCTTCGTTGATAATTTCGGCCTGTTTGGTGCGCGACATCTCAATAATGGGTGCGCCTTTTGATTGCATCCGGCCCTGCAGCAGGACGGCCTGCTGTTCAATGGTTATGATATCCAGAGGGCTGTCCGGTGCTTCCAGCAACACCGATGAGACCAGCGCTACCGGTAAAACCGGTATGACTTCTGCAATGTCGTCCAACAAGCGCTCGCTTAATTTCTGGACTTCTTTAAAGCGTTCGCTGCGTTCGAGCCTGCCGAAATCAAACCCTTTTTCGCTACAATATTGGTTGATCGACAGTGGCGCGCCAAAGTTGACGCAGGCATACCCATAGCGGCGCCAGCGGCTGAGTATCATCAGGAAAATACTGCGGGAAATGAAGTTGGCAGTGGTGCGCGTTACATACCAGAAACTGCGTTTTTGCGCTTCGGGATCCAGTTCGCGCAGAAGCGTGCGGTCCTCCAAGGTGCGGTCATAATTAATGCCAACCGGAATAAAAACAATATCACGATTGCTGCTTGATTCATGTTGGCGCAGCATGTAATCAACCAATCCCAGCTTGGGTAGCCGCAGCTTGCCGTCGCGTGTCAATCCGCCCTCGATAAATACGGCCTGGCAGACCCCTTCGCGGGTAGCCATGTGGATGTAGCGTTCCAGTACGCGCCGATACAACGAATCCCCGGATTTGCGTCGGACGAAAAATGCGCCCATCGATCGGATAAGCGTTTGTAAGGGCCAGATCCTGGCCCACTCCCCCACGGCATAAGATAGGGTCGTGCGTTCCGCCGCCAGATAGGCCACCAGCACATAATCCATATTGGAACGGTGGTTCATCACAAAGACCACGGTTGCTTCTGGATCGACATCGGCAAACTTGGCCTCGTCAAACAACCCGATGCGGACCCGATACAGCAGGCTCGCCACTTTTTTGGCCACCCAGTAGCCAATACGGAAATAAAAGTAGGCGTTGAACGAGGGTACGATTTCGCGGGCAAAGGTTTGCACCCGCTTTTGAACCATTTCCAATGGCATATCGTGGGCGGCAGCATAATCCTGGATCGCAGCAAGAACCTTGGGATCATAGGCCAGTCGGTCGATTAGCACCTGACGTTTTGTCAGCTGGAAAGGGCGGATTTCAATGCTCAGCCGCGTGCCGATATCATCCAGGACGCGGTTGATGCGTCGCCGCAAAAGCCAGCGCGTGCTGGGGATCAATATCCGATCCAGGACCGCCAAAAAAAACACGATCAACAGCAGGATAAACAACCAGATAGAAATGGTGATCGTACCGTTCATGGGCACGTTGTCCTTTGTCTGTCCAAGTGGATTTTATGGTGTCGATGCCTTGCACCGGTATAGATATAGGCTTGCTTATGGCGCTCCGAGTATGTCAAACCGAAGTCGGGGTGTCAATCGCAACGACCCTAGACTGTGTTGCGCGGCGTACAATTCATTTTTTGGTAATTCAGTTGGGCTGAATCCAAAAACTTTGATGCCTTAATTCGTGTCCATCCATTTATTCCCTCTCCCTTGAGGGAGAGGGTCAGGTGAGGGTGCAAGGCTTTGAAATCACACCCTCTCACCCAGCCTCTCCCCCTCAAGGGGGAGAGGAGAATGGTATTTCTGGATAGGCACTAATTCATTGTGGTTTAAGGAAATTCCGGGCAGTCGGTTATTTTGCCCTTGCCAAATGCGCCATTTGAAGCAATATTTTTATACTTACGGCCCTTTCCCCTCACAATGTCAGGAACCGTATGCGTTTTCTATGTACCCTATCGCTGCTCGCCACTTTGACCATAACCGGATGCACGCTCTTTGCACCGGAAGCACGTTTGCCTGTGCGCGAGGCCGTACCGGACATCTATTCCAACCAGGCGCCGGCTGCCGATACAGACCAGCGCTGGTGGGAGTCTTTCCACAGCGACCAGCTCAATGCGTTGGTGGAGGAGGCTCTGGGCGGCAACTTTTCACTCAAAGAAAGCTGGGCGCGGTTGCGACAGGCCGAGGCCCTTGCAATCCAGAGCGGCGCCGCGCGATGGCCTGACCTGAGTGCGGATGCCGGCGTTTCCGGCGGCGGGCAACTGACCACACAACGCAATGGCCATACGACCTACACACCACTGGAGAGTTATCGCCTGGGGGTTGCCAGCACCTATGAACTCGATCTGTGGGGACGCATTCGTTCGACGCAGCAGGCCGCCATCCGGTCGTCGTCCGCTTCCCGAGAGGATCTCAATGCCGCCGCCATATCCCTGGCCGCCAATGTAACCACGCGCTGGATCGGCGTGATGTCCCAGCGTATGCAAAAAGCGCTGCTGCAACGGCAGTTGGAAGCCAATATCACCGTAGCGGATCTGCTGGAGCTACGGTTCCGAAAGTCGCTGGCTTCCGCACTGGATGTTTTTCAGCAACGACAGGTTGTTGAACAAGTACGCGCACAGATGCCGCTGGTCGAACAGCAGGAGCAGCGGCTGTTGAACGAACTGGCCTTGCTGCTGGGCCGTATGCCGTTTGAAGCGCCAACGATCGCCGCGGAGCCGCTGACGATTCCACAAGGTGTTCCTGCTACAGGACTGCCGGTCCAGTTGTTGAGCGCACGACCCGATATCCGTGCCGCCATGTTGCGTCTCGAGGCGGCGGACTGGTCCGTGTCCGGAGCGCAGGCCGACCGCTTGCCCACGATCCGCCTGACCGGATCGGCAGCGTACCAGGCCGGTGAGCTGGATGCGTTGTTTGACAATTGGGTGTTCAACCTGGCCGCCGGTTTGACGGCTCCGCTGTTTGACGGCCGGCGGCGTGCGGCTGAAGTGGAGCGCCGGCGGGCCGTGGTGGACGAGTCGCTGGCTGCCTATCGCCGAACGATACTCAACGCCGTGCGCGAAGTGGAGGATGCTCTCGTGGATGAGCAAAAGCTGCGCGAGCACCTGGTCGGGCTCAATGCGCAGCTCAGTGCGGCCCGGAGTGCGCTCGACGAGGCGCGGCAGCGCTACCGCAGCGGATTGAACGACTATTTACCGGTTTTAACGCAGTTGGTGTCCGTCCAGAACCTGGAGCGGACCATCATCAATCGCACGGCGGATTTATTGG
>JASFGJ010000416.1:0-4464 GCA_050123815.1 Desulfobacteraceae bacterium | reverse complement strand
AGGCTTTCTCTAGCACACAAATTGGCCATCCTTTAGCAATGTTAATATCATTGACCGTCTACCGGTTGACAATCACCGGACGGTTGGGATATTTAGCCGCCCATAAAGGGGACCGCCATGAAAATCGCGCTTGTACAACTCAATCCTGTGATCGGTGATTTCAAGTACCAATGCCAGCGGATCGTTGCGTTTGCCGAAAAGGCCAAAGCCAGAGGCTGTGATCTGGCGGTCTTTCCCGAGATGGCGGTCTGTGGGTATCCGCCCAAGGATTTGCTGGAGCAAAAGGTGTTTGTCGAGGCCAACCGCCAGGCCGTGGAGCATCTGGTCGACACCATCGGCGGCATCGGGGTCCTTCTCGGCTATGTGGCGGCCAACTCCGATCAATCGGGCAAGCCGTTGCTGAACGCGGCAGTCCTGTTCGAAGATGGACGGGTACTGCACCAGGTCTACAAACAGCTTCTGCCGACCTACGATGTGTTCGACGAACGCCGTCATTTTGAGCCGGGACGTCCCGGCCTGCCCTGCAAATACAAAGGACAACGGTTGGGCGTGACCATCTGCGAAGATGTCTGGAATGATAAAGATGTGTTTGAAACCCGCATCTACGACGTCGATCCCATTGTTCACCTGGTTAAAAACGGCATGGACGTGTTGATCAATATCGCCGCTTCTCCATTTCATGTCGGCAAAGTTGATTTTCGGGACCACATGCTCTCCACCATTGCCGCCAAGCATCGGTTGCCGGTACTGTTTGTCAACCAGGTGGGGGGAAACGACCAACTCCTGTTCGATGGGGCCAGCACCGTTTTCGGAGCCGATGGGCAGGTGTTGGCGCGGGCGAAAGATTTTGATGACGACCTGATCGTTTTCGACACGCGGAGCATGCAGGGAGATCTGCACGAACTTGCGGAAGACAAGCGGGATTCGGTTTTCAACGCGCTGGTCATGGGAACGCGCGATTACGTCACCAAATGCGGATTTAAAACCGCGGTGATCGGGCTTTCCGGCGGCATCGATTCGGCCCTGACGGCTTGCATTGCCGCTGAAGCCCTGGGGCCGGAAAATGTATCCACCGTGTTTATGCCGTCAGCCTATACCTCGCAGGAGAACTTCGAAGACACCCGGCAATTGGCGCAAAACCTGGGTGTCGACTACACCATCCTACCCATCGATGAGATCTTTCAGCAATTTCTGGACAGCCTGGTGCCGGATGCGGATCGGGCGGATCCCGGACTTACCGAACAAAACATCCAGGCGCGCATCCGCGGCACCCTGTTGATGGGCATCTCCAATCGGGACGGCTGCCTGGTGCTCTCCACTGGAAACAAGTCGGAGCTGGCCGTGGGCTACTGCACTCTCTACGGCGATATGAACGGTGGATTGGCGGTGATATCCGATGTCCCCAAAACAATGGTTTATGATTTGTGCCGCCGGATCAACCGGGAAAAGGAGGTCATCCCTCAGCGGATCATCGACAAACCCCCTTCGGCGGAATTAAAGCCCGACCAGACCGATCAGGACGACCTGCCGCCCTATGACATCATCGATCCGATTCTGGAAGGCTATGTGGAAAAATTCCAAAGCGCCCGCGCCCTCGTCGATGCGGGATTCGACCCCCAAGTGGTCGCTGAAGTGATTCGGCGGGTCGATCAAAACGAGTACAAACGTCACCAGGCCGCTCCAGGATTAAAGGTGACCCCAAAAGCCTTTGGTGAAGGACGGCGGTACCCCCTGGCCAAGCGTTTCAGGCCGATTTCATAGTGGACGACCAACAGATCATCGCAGGCCTCAAGCCGATCTGCCGGTGCAACGGCATCAACAGGCGGACACTTCTAAAACATATCGATGCCGGTATCAACACCCTCAGGGCGCTGCAAGAGATCACCGGCGCCGGATCCGGATCCTGCCGGGGCAAGCAATGCACGGCGCGC
Source organism: Desulfobacteraceae bacterium (assembly GCA_050123815.1). Classification (GTDB taxonomy): domain Bacteria; phylum Desulfobacterota; class Desulfobacteria; order Desulfobacterales; family Desulfosarcinaceae; genus JARRKU01. The sequence goes on along the minus strand of JASFGJ010000416.1, from coordinate 2,533 downwards.
ATTATCGACCTGCTTCAGTCATTTGATCGCCAATACCGCCACCGTTGACCCCTGGTTGATAATGACGGAATCGGCGTTAAATTACATAGAAATGGTTTTCGACCCAGACGGCAATCATGCATGCGCTTAACGAGCGGGTATCATAAGGATGTGATCCCATGAACGATCAATCGTCCGATTTTGATATTCAAATTGAGGAATTATCCGATACGCGAACCGACGAACCGCCCATGTATCGGGTCGTTCTTTACAATGACGATTTTACCCCCAGGGCTTTTGTGGTGGAGATTCTGGTGACCCTGTTCCACAAGGGATTGGCCGAAGCCACAGAGCTGATGTGGCGTGTCCACCAGGGCCGGCGGGGAGTCGCCGGGATCTACCCGCGCGAAATCGCCGAAACCAAGGTGGCGGTGGTTACCGCCCTGGCCCGCGAGAACGGCTATCCCCTGAAAACGACCATGGAGCCGGATGAGGCCTGATTAGCCTATCGTTTTCGACGCTTTTTGTGCAAACGGCAGTTGTGCATTGAGCGACCGGATATTGGAGTGCTCCATCTGGTTGACGTCGTCGATTAGCCGCCGGAAGATGACTTTCAAGCGCGGATCGTAGAAACGGTGGAGGCTCGTGTTGGCCACCGCTTTAAATCCGCGATAGATCTTGTGGGGCGAGCCGGCGCCCGGATCGATGGTCTGTATGCCATTGGCGATGGCCCATCGGATGGGGGCATAGAAACACATGTTAAAGTGCAGGTCCTTGATCTGTTCGGCGCTGCCCCAATAGCGGCCGATGAGGTGGTTTCCCTTGCGCAGTAGCATGGAAAGCGCCATGGGCGTGGTTCCATTGGACCCGTGATATGCGGCCATCAGCAGCAGACGATGCCGCAGGTGCTCGAAAATTTTGTTAAAAAAATCGGCATTCAGATAACGGGCCGCCCACGGTCCGTATTGAGCATTGGTTTGCAAGTAGTAGCGAAACATCAGTATCGCCATTTCCTGTGAGATTTCGGATCCGGTCAGCGGCCGGATCTCAATGCCCTGGCGGTCCATTTGGCGTATTTCGCGCCGGATGTTGCGTCGCTGTGACGATTTGAAAGGCTTGAGGTAGTCGGCAAAATCGATAAAACCCGGATTCTTCCAGAGAAAGCTCTGGTGGTGCCAGGGCAGCAGCAGATCCGGTGGAAATGCCCTGGCATACCAGTCGGGATCGACAAAATTGATTTGAAAACACGACAGTTCCATCGACCGGCACAGATGATCGATGGCGGCCATCATCTTTGGGATGATGGCGGACGGTTTCAGTGCATCGTCCATCAAGAAACGATACCCCACAGCGGGCGTCAGCGGGCTCATTCCGACGAGTTTGGGATAGTAACGGACGCCGTGGTCGTCCGACAGCTTGGCCCACCAGTGATCGAAAACAAACTCGCCTTCGCTGTGTGTCTTGATGTACAGCGGAGCGGCCGCCAGCAGTTGCCCCCCGTCCCAGAGTGTTAAATGGCATGGATGCCAGCCGTGGGCCGGTGCCACACTGCCGGAATCTTCCAGAAAATGCAGCCACTGCCACTCCAGCAACGGGGTTTCCAGCGGTGCCGCCAGACGATCCCACTGCACCGGATCAATCTGATCGATGGAATTATGCCAGTGAATATCCATTCGCCTTATTCAACCCATACCGTATTAAACCGCATGACCCTCAAAGGTTTTCGTACCCTTTAGAACTGTTTTCAAAACCTCCCCTCGAACCCAAACTCGGTGTTGTGCTGCAGATTTAAATCTTTGAAATAGCAGATCATTGCTCCGGTTTAAATCTGCAGCCCGCCTTCTTGTCCCGCTGGGCTTTAGCGGGGGATTTTGGGCCCGATTTAAGGTTTTGAAACCACTTCTAAGTTAATGGCGTTTTTATGGTTGTCACCCGGACAGGCTCCACGACAACTTTCGGGTTTCAAATTTGATGAGCTCGTAAAAAGTTGCCCAAAGGCTGTGTTTTAAAAAACCATACAAAGCACAAGAGCATGAAGTTGAAATTATAATTTTTTTTATCCCGTTGCTTCAAGTGTAACGCCTGTATGGCCCGCAGGCTCTTCGTAGGGTCGGCCTCTGTGCCGACCGTGGGCATGACCAAGGCTGCCTCCAATTTATGCAACGTCAGGGGGATAAAGGTTTTGCGGTAACTAGCCGATATTGGAGGTGATGTAAAAATAACGATGAACGACTAGGTGGCCGACAATGTTGAAACAACTCGGGATACTGATCATCGGCGCGCTGCTGCTGGCACTGCTTGCCGCACCGGCTTTCGGAGCGGTTCCGGGTCCCTCGGTCGTTGTGCATTTTGACAACGGCAAGGCCTATCTCAACGATGCGGACAAGGACAAGCTGCATCGCCTGTTCAAAGCGTACGACGTCCGCAAATCGGGTCGTGTTTTTGTTCTCGGCTACACCGACAGTCAAGGAAACAGGCAATACAACTACAGCCTCTCGCGAAAGCGGGCGAAATCAGTGCGCCGAGAGATCATCGACTCCTTCGGTATCAATGC
>JASFGJ010000415.1:0-4464 GCA_050123815.1 Desulfobacteraceae bacterium | reverse complement strand
TTGGGGGTCTTTTTCTCACCGAATCCATACACGAAAAGCCCAGCCTCCCTGATTCGGGATGCTAATTTAGTGAAATCGCTGTCGCTTGATACAATGCAGAAACCATCAAATTTACGCGTGTAAAGTAAATCCATTGCATCAATGATAAGGGCGCTGTCTGTTGCATTTTTCCCTGATGTATATCCAAATTGCTGTATCGGCTGTATTGAGTAGTGCAAAAGGACTTCTTTCCACCCTTTAAGGCCCGGCAAAGTCCAATCACCATAGATTCTTTTCACATTAGCTGTTCCATATTTTGCGATTTCAGAAAGCAATCCATCAACAATAGATGGCTGGGCGTTATCCGCATCGATTAGCACAGCCAATTTTTCAATTTTGACGTCCGGCATATTTATCCTTCTGATTTTTAAGTTGAAGTGCTTTAAGAACGAATCATGAGCTTTGCATTCATAAATCACCGATAAATTTCTGAAAGATCATACCCGTATCAAATGTTTGGTACAAGTTGTGATAATTTGTGCGTTACACCATGATAGGGGGAAGGTCAGTGAACCGCTGAGCGCTCGTCTGCGATACCCTATTCCGCTGAAACCATATGATTACCAGACCGTACCACACAAATTGTCGAAATTGCTGCTATTTCCTCGCTGATAACGCACGTTCACCAGACCTTTGATAAGCAATATTATCTCAATTTGGTCTGATTACTGATATCTTTTGGATATCCCGAGAAAATCAGGCTGATCGATTCGTGCAGTACCATACCATATCACAGGGTATGTTAAGGTTATTAAAATTTTAATTATAATTACAGATAGATCAAACTATATCATAACTTTTTGATCAAGGGAAACCGCTTCAGGAAAAAAATCTACTGACACCTCAGTCGGTTGTTTTCATCCTTCGGTCCATCTCTTCGGCAATGGCTTGAAAGCGCCGGGCCTCGATCTCGTGGCCTTGGGCCGCATAGATGAGGCTGATGTTGCGGTAGTAGTGGACGGCGTTGGCCGGATCCTCCTGGGAGAGGCCGAGGTAGTACTCCAATACCTGGGGGGAGTGTTCGCCGGCGGCGAGGCTGAGGTCGGCGTACTTTCGCTTGATGGCCGGATCGACGCGGCTGCCGCAGCCGGTGCATTCGGATATCATCTGTCCGTAGATGTCCCGGGCTTGAGGGATCTGGTTCAACGATTCATGGGACCTGGCCAGGCCCAGGGCAACGGACTCATGCCAGCCGTAAGTCTTCATAAGTTCCTGGAAGAAGGATCGGGCTTCTTCGTAGCGGGATGCCTGCAGCAGGGTTTCGCCCTTGAGCAGGTAGGCCGCCATGGACTCGGCCAGTTCCGGCGCAAGGTCGTCCAGAAGGTCCATGGCCTTGTCGTATGCCCGTTGGCTCCAGTAGACGTCGCACAGCAGTTGAAAGGCCGGCAGGAGATCGGGTTGGTGCCGAACTAGTTCTTCCAGCAGGGCCTGGGCTTCTGCGGTCTGGCCAAGGTTGACATGCGCAGTGGCCAGTTCCAGGGGTACGAGGCTGAGTGGCTCCGGGTTGGCTTCGGCCGCCTGAGTCAGGTGTTCCACGGCTTGGTCGAAGGCGCCCTGGTTCAGGGCAAGGTAGCCGTGTTTAAAATGATAACCGTAGCTGCGGTATTCCTGCTGAATTTTCTCCGGAAGCGTGCCCAGCAGGATATTGAACTGGCCGTTCGCATCTTCTTCTGCCGGGTCAGCTTCAAGGTCGTTCCGGCTTGTCGCCGGATCGGCGGCACGGAGGTGAATCTCCGGCATGTCCTGGAGGGCCGTCTGCTCGATCTGCCGGGCCAACGCTGCCCGCAATTGTGCGTTGGCCGTCAGGTCCATGGCCAAGGCCAGCAGTTCCCGGGCGCCTTCCATATAGCCGGCCTCCATCATTGCCTCGGCTTCCCGGCGGTGGTTCAGAGACAGTGCTTCTTTGCTGTGGTGCAGCTTTTCCTGCAAGCGGTGGTGCATTTGCCTATCGGCCGGTAATTGGGCGGCAGATTTTTCCAGGGCCGATTCAAAGGCCAGTTTGGCCTCGCCCCAATTCTCGTCCTGCGCAAACGCGTCGCCTTTGCGTTCATAGTCAGCTGGGGATTTTCCGGCAAATAACTTGAACAGACCCATGGTATCTCCTTCAACGAGTGGTCGCAGCAGCCGGCTTGCCAATAACACAGCCGTCGGATCTTACTTGAACAATCCGTACATCGACAAATGTATTCTCCACTAGCTCGGAATCCGGAATAGACACCGGGATGTAGTTGTCGCTGAGACCTCTGGCCATGCCGGTACCGTGGTCCCGATTTGTTTCTATCAGGATGGTGACGGTACGGTCGATTTGTGATTGGAAAAATCCTGTTTTTTTCTTCTCGCCCAACTCCCGCAGGCGCTGACTGCGCACTTTTACTACAGAATCGGAGATTTTATTGGAAAACGTTGCGGCCGGTGTACCTTTACGGGGAGAGAATGGGAACACGTGCAGATAGGTTATCGGCAATGTCCGGATCAGTTCATAGCTGTGTTCAAACGCTTCGTCGCTCTCTCCCGGAAATCCTGCCATGATATCCACTCCAATAGCGGCATTGGGAAGTGCTTGACGGACGGTCATAATCGCCTCGGCAAACATTTCACGCGTGTAAGGCCTGCCCATGCGCTTTAAAACATCATTGTCTCCGCTTTGCAGCGGCACGTGAAAATGCGGGCAAACACACGATTGCGGATCGGCCGCTAAATTGATCAGGGCGGCTTCGATCTCAGTGGGTTCTATGGAACTGATGCGTATCCGCGGCCTATTCGTTTCATGGGCCAACCGGGACAGCAAGGCGGCCAAAGAGGTGGGCGGGGTCAGATCCTGTCCGTAAACCCCTAAATGGATTCCTGTTAAAACGACTTCTTGAAAACCGTCCGCGGTCAGCGTTGCAATGTGTTGGGCCACATCGGCCACAGGCATGCTGCGGCTTCGACCCCGTGCATGTGGAACGATGCAGTAGGTACAGAATGCATCACAGCCATCCTGTATTTTCAGAAAGGCGCGGGTACGCTTCAGAGGGGAGACGGAGGGCATGGCGTCAAAATGTGCGGCCTGGCGGATCGATTTCCGGATCAGCATGGGGGATTGAGCTTCCTGCTGCCGGAAACAGGCAAATTCCGCAATCCGCAATTTGTCCGCGTGTCCAACGATCAGGTCGACCCCCTTGATGGTTTGAATCTCTTGCGGTGCGGTTTGGGCATAACATCCGGTGACGACGATTGTTGCGTTCGGGTTTCGTCGTATGGCTTGGCGTACCGCCTGGCGTGATTGCATGGCCGCTTTGCCGGTCACCGTGCATGTATTGATGACGACGATTTCGGATTGATCAATCGTCTGAGCAGCCGAACCTCCGCACGATTCAAAAATCGACGACAGTGCCGCCGATTCACACTGATTGACCTTGCATCCCAAGGTTGTGATATGGAAGCGTTTCATTGGATCCATCCACCCCCGAGGACTTCATCGCCGTGATAAAAAACAGCCCCCTGGCCGGGAGATACAGCCGATTGCGGCGCTTTAAAGAGGACTTCGGCACACGTGTCATCCAATGGATTCAGTATAGCTTCGACCGCTTGGTGCCGATACCGGATGCGTACCGTGATATCACGCGGTTTGCAGGGTTGCTGGGCAATCCAATTGATATGCGACACGCGACAAGATTCGGTTCGAAGGTGGTGTTGAAAACCGACGATCAGGCAATTGCGCTCTGTATCAAGGCGCACCACATAATAGGGTTCGGATGCCGGACAATTGATGCCTCGGCGTTGGCCGATTGTGTACCGGTGCAGCCCGTTGTGCTGCCCGATCAGATTGCCCTCGGTATCTTCAATCGGTCCGGGATGGGATGAAAAACCGGGTCGACGCTTCAGAAATTGGCTGTAATCGCCACTGCGGATAAAGCAGATATCCTGGCTCTCCTGAGATGCTGCCGGCTGCAACCCTTTTCCCCGGGCGATTTTCCGGGTTTGGTCTTTTGTGTGGTCCCCCAGAGGCATGACAGCTGAGGCCAGTTGGTCCTGAGTCAGGCGAGCTAAAAAATAGGATTGCTCTTTTTGTGGATCCTTGCCGCGAAATAATTGCATCCGTCCGTTCGCAGCGGCACGAATGCGGGCATAGTGGCCTGTGGCAAGGTGTGTCGCACCAAACGATCCGGCCTTTTCCAGTAAAACTCCGAATTTTATGGCAGAATTGCAGGTTAAGCAGGGGTTGGGGGTTTTGCCGGATTGATAGGTGTGGGTAAAATAATCGACAACCCGGCGTTGAAATTCGGATCGCAGATCGACAATGTGGATGGGAATTCGAAGCTGGTCCGTCATGCGGATTAAACGGGTGCGGGCCCGTTCCAAGACGTTAGTGATATCGGTCTGATGGTTGGATTGACCGCCTGTATCGTCAAATTCGGCTTCATAGCCATTAACGAAATGAAT
>JASFGJ010000414.1:0-4481 GCA_050123815.1 Desulfobacteraceae bacterium | reverse complement strand
CCAATTTTGTCCACGCAGACGAGAGCGAGACGTCGGTGGCCCAGTTGATGTTCCCCGAAATGGTGGATATGAGTGTTGTCGAGGACGCCGAGGGCGAACAGTTTCTGCCGGAAGGCCATTTCGATACTTCCGTCGATCCGCTGCGGCGCCCCCACCGATGGTCTGAAGGCGAGGGCCATTTTGCCATCGAGCGTCACGCCACGCCCGAAGGTGTCGTGGGCAAGCCGTCGTTGTCTCATCCTCGCAAAGCCAAGCGGCCCATTGCGGCCATTCTCAAGTACCTGACGCTGCTGCATGACCAAATTCTGGAGACTTTTCCCGCCGGAACGGTTCCGCCGGTGGAAAAAGTCACCCTGCGGACTCCGCAAGAGCTGGCGCCATTTTTAAAAGAGCCGTTCAGCGAGGGGTGGAAGTCGGTATACGAACTGCCCCATATCGGTCCGTTTCACAAATTATAGCCTGATTGGTCCTGATTGGTCAGGATTGCACTGCCGAAATGACGACAGTGCAATCCTTGACGTCCTGTGGGCTTGAGGAGCAAAGAGCGGTCGTATTTCGTATCAGCAGGATACCCATCGACCGTTGGCAATCCTTTTTTGGGGGGGGCGTGGAGGGGTTTGAAGGTCAGGATTTGAGGGAGCTCCTGAACCCATTCCAGGCTGCCCTTGGCACCGCTTGCCCGGATTCGCAGATAGTTCTCCACGCCGGCAGCAGCCTGGGTGACCCACAATGTCCCCCGGGCGCCATTGTCAAACCGCAACAGCGCCCCGGCGTAGTCCTGCACTACCCGGCCGGGTAAGATGCTGCCGGCCTCGGCAGCCACTTCGGCGATTTCCAAGCCGGTGATAAAGCGCACCAGGTTGTGGGCATGGCTGCCGACAAAAGAGCCGGGACCGCCGCCGATCATCGCCAGGCGCAAACGGCGGCCCTAGGTGGCCATAATGGGATTGAGTGTCATTTTACAAGTTTCTTCCGGGACAAAAAACTAGAGACACGCTTCATTCAATTCGGCTGACAGATCTTCCAGCTCTTTGCCGCCGGCCATCAAGGTTTGCAGCTCGTCAATGGAAACCTCGTCCTTTCGGTAAGTGCCCAGGGTTTGGCCACGATTGAGAACCGTAAAACGATCGCCGACGGCATAGGCATGGCGAACATTATGAGTAATGAAAATGACCCCCAATCCCTTTTGTCTGACCGCATGGGTATATTTTAACACCATTGATGTCTGGCGCACCCCCAGGGCCGATGTCGGCTCATCGAGAATCAGGATCTTGGCGCCAAAATAGACGGCGCGGCCGATGGCCACTGTTTGGCGTTCACCCCCCGAAAGGGTGCCCACAGCTTGGTTGGGGTCGCGAATGTCGATGCCGATATTTTTCATCTCGCGCTTGGTGACCTTGTCGGCAAACTTGAAATCAAAGAGGCGGAAAGGTCCGACACGACGTATCGGTTCCCGGCCCATGAAAAAATTGCGTCGTATCGAGATCAGCGGAATCATAGCCAAATCTTGATAGACCGTTGCAATGCCGCATTTCTGGGCATCACGCGGGCTGTCAAAATTGACTTGTTGGCCGTCGATATAGATCTTGCCGCTGGTTGGTTTGTGGACTCCCGACAGGGTCTTGATGAGGGTCGACTTGCCGGCGCCATTATCGCCCAGCAAACACAGCACCTCTCCGGCACTGACGGTGATCGAAACGCCTGCAAGCGCGATGACCTTGCCGAAATGTTTGGTGATATTGTCAACTTCGACTAAGGGGGTTGTTTCCATCTTTCTCCTCTACTTCTCTCCGGTGATCATTCGTCTGATGTAACTGTTGAAAATTACGGCAACCAGCAAAATCACACCTAAAAATACGCGGAACAACGACGATTCAACACCCGCAAAATAGAGGCCCTGCTGGACCACTCCAAAAATCAGCGCTCCCAGAGCGGCCCCGATGACCGAACCATAGCCACCGGTGAGCAATGCCCCGCCGATAACCACCGAAATGATGGCTTCGAATTCTTTCAACAGCCCACGGTCGGCGGCTGCCGAACCAAACTCCATCACCTGGCAGGTGGCAAAGATAGTGGCGCAAAACGCGGTAAACATAAACAGAATGATTTTGACTCGATTGACCGGAACCCCCATATAACGAGCGGCCTGGCTGTCACCGCCGGAGGCAAAGATCCAATTGCCGAATTGGGTTCGCTTCAAAACGAAATGACTGATGACGATCAAAACCAACGCCCAGATAATCAGGGCCGGTACTCCCGGGACCAGCGGACTGCCGTCGGCATAGGTTCCGATAACACCGATTTTGGCCAGCCATTTGCAAAAGCCGTCGAACAGGGTGCCGCCGAACAAAGGCGCCAGCCAGTCCCCCTCGGCCGCCTTTTTGACGCCGCCGATAATGGTTCGGCGGGTAAACAGAATAGAGAGCCAGATGGTGAGCCCGCGTAGAATGTAGAGAAAGGCAAGCGTCACGATAAAGGAGGGCAGTCCGGTACGAATGACGATAAAGCCGTTCACCCAGCCCAGTGCCAACGTACAGGTAAAAGTAAACATGATACTAAGCCACATCGGCCAGCCATAGTGGACCGAGGTGATGGCCATAATCGTTCCGGCAAATCCGATCATCGAGCCCACCGACAGGTCGAATTCACCGGCGATCATTAACAGGCATGCGCCCACCGCGATAATCATGAACTGGGCCGATACCGTGGCCCAGTTCATGATCCCGTCGGCGGCGAACATCCCCGAATCACGGGCGATCGCGAAAAAGAACACAAGGACGAGAATGGTCCCGCAGATCGCGCCTAATTCAGGCCGGATAAGTGCCTGGCGAAATGCCGATATCTCCTGAACACGCTCATCCTGTATTGGATTTTTGGGTTGTTCAGTTGTGGGAGCTGTGGCCCCCTTATTTAAAGACCCAACCACTTCGGACATGATCTCCTCCTGAACTTGCCGCCGTTTGGTATCGATCGCCGGCAGCGCGGTCTAGCCGAAATACAAATTGAGGGGTCATTTCAACATTAATATTATCGGTATTCGCCGGCCAATTTTTCTACCATGGCGATGTTTGCTTTGGTCACAAAACCCGGTCCCGAGTTGATGTTGTTGCCTGGTACCACGCCGTAGCGTGCCAGATTGGTCAGAATGACCACCGGCAAATAACCTTGCAAATAAGGCTGTTGGTCAATGGCAAAGGCGATGGTGCCGTCCTTGACGGCTGCGGCGATCTCACCGGAAAGGTCAAAAGTACCGAAAAAGACCTTACCTTTGAGTCCCATGGCATCAAGCGCAGCCAGTGTGGGATGGGCCGAAGTGGGGCCCAGTGTGATAATGCCGTTGGTACCCGGGTTTTTCTTCAAATAGGCCATAACCCGGTTTTTAATTTCGCCCGGATCCTGGCCGGCATCGATCATCATGCCTTTCAGATCGACACCGATGGCATCCGCGTAACCTTGGCAACGCTCCACCGAGGCGGGGTTGGTGATATAATGATTGACGCACAAACATTTATCAACGCCTGCGGCCTTGGCGCGCTTGCCGGCCCCATTACCTGCAGCATACTCGGGTTGCCCGACATGCAGCAGCGCTCCCAATTTCGCCGACTGCACATGGGTGCCCGAATTGATGGTGATAACCGGAATACCTTTTTTAACCGCTTTGTTGATCGGACCGCTCAAAACGTCAAAGTCGGCGATGGTAACGATCAGTCCATCCGGTTTGGAGGCCACCGCTTGTTCCACGATACGCGCCATATCGGCCAAATCGCCTGTGGCGGGGTTGCGATACTCCACCTTAACATCCATCTGCTCGCCGGCAACTTTGATGGCGTTTTTAATGGTATTCCACCAAGAGTCGGAGTCGGGTGCATGGCTCACCAATACAAACCGTTCCCCCTTTGCGCAGGCAGGATTAACCGGTCCGCAAAACCCAAGCACCACTACAACAGCCAAGCCAATTAGCGTAATCCTTGTAAGTGTCGACATCACACAGCTCCTTTCCTTGAATTAAAAAAAGATTATATCCAACCCCTATCCATTTACCCAAAAAATAGGGATAACAAGGCATATTCAACGAAAAGCTGAGCCCGATATAGAAAATGCAAACGTTTGCAATGGACTTGAAAAAACAATCAGAGCATATGCGCTGAAAACAGACGAAATGATAATCGTCTCCAGATATCATTTTTAAAATTATCGATCAACGCGGGCACCGCCACCGCCGACGATTTTCTCGACTTCTTTTAACGATGCCATGGTCGTATCGCCCGGGGTGGTCATGGCCAGGGCGCCATGGGCGGCGCCGTAGTTCACCGCGGTTTGCGGATCACCAAAAGCCATAAAGCCGTAAATCAGCCCGGAAGCAAAACTATCGCCGCCACCCACGCGATCAAAAATTTCCAGATTCTCGCGCATCGGTGCTTCGTAGATCTTGCCGTCCGCCCAGCTGATGGCCCCCCAGTCGTTGATACCGGCGGTTTTAA
>JASFGJ010000413.1:0-4497 GCA_050123815.1 Desulfobacteraceae bacterium | reverse complement strand
GGGGCGGCTGTGGCAAACCCTGATCCTTCGGCGGTGGAAACCGCTGCTGGCCTATTTGCCTGTAGAAACAGTAGTCCGGCAGCGGCAGGACGACTACTATCGTGTGCTGGCCGAGGCTGACAAGCAAGCCGATGCCACACCATTTGTCGAATTCATGCTGAAGGCTCTGCTCGATGCAATCCAGCAAGCCACCGCCACCGACCAAGTAACCGACCAAGTGACCGATCAAGTAGCGCGTGTCATAGAGGCCCTTGCCAGCGGTGAACTCGGCAGCGCCGCACTGATGAAAGCGCTCGATCTTACGCATAAACCAACATTCCGCGAGAACTATCTTGACCCGGCCATGGAAGGCGGCTGGATCGAAAGGACCCAACCGGACTCTCCCCGCAGCCCGACCCAGCGCTATCGACTCACCGAAAAGGGCCGACGTTGGATGGCAAGGGGTGTGCGCCACGAACACAGCTAAAGAAAACAGCATACAATTCTCAAAAGGCAGGAGAATGTCTCTGATCCAGGAAGAAGGCGCAAAAGAATCCTCCGTCTGCGCCATCTATACCCGCCAATCCAGCAACCCCTGTAGGGTTCAAAAACTCATCCACAGCTAAAACACTGAGAACTTATCATGATCTTGGTGAAAACTTTGGAAAATATCATCCGCGACAAACAAGAACGCAAAGTAAAACATCATTTTTCAAAATAAAATCAAAACCTGCAAAGCTGCTGTCTCGGTCATGGATAACGTAGCGGCACTTTTCATCGAAATCATCTAAGGCCAAGGAAAAGTTTCGCGCCTGCTGCTTTATCCAGGCCGAATCGGAATTGGGCGTGCAGCCGGCGATATGAACACGGCGTGTTTTCAAGTGGATGATGAAAAGCGTATAAAAGGTCACCAGCCCGCCCATGGTCCAAACCTCTTCGGTGAAAAAATCCGCGGCCCAGGCCACATCCAAGTGAGACTTAATGAAACGTTTCCAGGACATACCCTTTCTTTGGGGGGCAGGCGGCAGCCCGTTTTTGATCAAGATATTACGAACCGTACCCGAGCATAGCTCATGGCCGAGCTTTTTCATCTCACCGGCAATCCTGCGGTAACCCCAGATGTTTTCCTCATCCAGCCGGACCACCAATCTTTCGGTCTGGTCGGGTTTTGACGGGCGGCCCGGCTTTTTTATCTTTTTATGTTCAAAGGTCCATTTTTTTCGTTTCATGCGCCGGTACCAGGAAAGCAACGTTTCCGGCCTGACAATACTGATAATCTCATCGAGACAGTCTTTGATAGGCAGCCCATATTTTACCAGCAGCCTTCGCTCGCCTTCGTTGAGAGGTACGCTTTTGCCCAACTTGCTGCGTAGGATTTTGTTTTCTTGGCGCAAATAATCGTTTTGCAATGCAAGGTCACAGTTCTATAGATTTCTGATTTTGGCTATCAACAGGTCAGCAGAATCGAACAGTGGCATAATGGAAGCGAATATAATTGATGAAAGGCTACGACACAAGGGGCGACTTGCATGGAAAGGGCATTCAATGAATCAACGAAATTCCAAAGAGAATAAGAAACTCGACGATTTGGACGAGATGATCGAGCAAATTACTATTGACGCTTACGGCGACGATGAGGCGCTGTGTGCTTTTCGGCAGGCATTTGAGGACAATGTCGAGCTGCCGGCCGATGGCTTCGTCATTGGGGAACCGGTTTCCGTGATAGAAGTTGACTATGACGGCAACGAGCGACGCGGGTTGACCGCCAAGTGCCGCCGCGAAAATGGCTCCGAGCATGTTCTTGCAGTCTCCGAGGTTGTGTTTCCCCAGGCTTCTGCAGGTGCATGGCACATCGCTGCCTACCGCAAGTGGCTCAATCTCGATCCCTTCCCTGCTGAGGCACAGGTGCCTTTCAGACGTATGCGGCAACACAAGGCAACAGCCGATGACTTCGATTTGAGCAAACCGGTCGATCTGGTCGCACTATCGGTCAAAGAGCGGGCCGTCCGGTGCCGTTTGTTGGGCAGTGACAGAGTTATTACTCTGCGCGCGAGCCACCTTTGGGAAGTCGTGCCCGGCGCGATTGTCAAAGTCAAGCCAAGAAAGCAGTGGCGCTATGGTGGTCATCCGTATCTGTCAGGAGAGATTCAATCGACCCGAATCGACATGGAGGCCCTCGATCTGGTGCCCCTTGGTCTTGCGGACATGGGCATGTGGGATCCCAAGGAGCACTATTCGGGCGAAGAGGACGAACCCATTGAGGCGTGGGCCAAGCCGATCATCGCTCGTGGACCTCGCCCGATGTTCGAGATGGAGCAGGTGTTACCCGGTGAAGATTTTGACGATCCTTTTGATGATCCCATCACTCGGTCCAACGATCTCAGGGATGCCAGCCAGCTGGAAGAGGCGGAAAAAATTTTGATGGAACTGTGCCAGGCAGACCTGCGCTTTCTCGATGCCCATTCTCATCTAGGCAATCTTGTCTTTGATTATAGCCCGCAAGATGCCATTCGACATTATGAAGTCGGTCTACGCATCGGCGAGCTGTCCCTGGGAAACGACTTTACCGGCGTGCTGCTGTGGGGCTTCATCGACAACCGCCCATTTTTACGCTGCAAGCATGGCTACGGCTTGTGCCTCCGGCGTCTTGGGCGTTTTGACAAGGCAGAGCGCGTCTTTGAACGGATACTCTGGTTAAATCCGTCGGACAATCAGGGCGTGCGGTTTCTTGTCGATGAGGTGAAAGCAAAGACGGCCTGGAAGGATTATGAAAACGAGTGATTCTAATAAAGGCGAGATTATTCTTTATCTATCGTCGGATGGTAAGGCAGCGTTGGATGTGCGTCTGGACCGGCAGACGATTTGGTTCAACCAGGCTATGTTCAGCGAGCTATAGTGGGCGCATTTCGCAATAGGGAAGCCATTTGATCAAACGGTCACCACCGACCAAGTACCAATCAAGCAGCGCGAACATGAGCGTCTTGCCGGATTTATGCTATTAAGGGTGGGAACATGTTTGATGGAAAATTAAATAATAGTTAAAAAAACCAAACTATAGTTGACAAACAAAAACTAAAGTTTTAATTTCCATGTTCAGATAGTACCAATTTGATGGAGGTGCACACAATGCGTCCGATCGCTTCCGAACAGGATCCTCTGCGCTATCCTCTGAATGAGATTTTTGGAACGCAAGCCCATGTCAGAGTGCTCAGGGTTATGGCCGTCGAGGTTGAAGGACCACTCACAGTCTCTGATATAGCCAAGCGCACAGGGCTGACGGTGCCCGGAGCTCATAAATCGCTCGGAAAGCTGTTGCGGTCGGGTTTTATCTCCCATGTGGGTGGCGGTCGTAAGCACCAGTATGAAATTCGGCGCTCGGACCGGCTCATGCAGACCGCGATAGAGTTGTTTCAGTCGGAAAAGAGCCGCTACGAGCGACTGCTTTCTGCCATTAAAAATGAAATCAAGAACCTGACACCACCGCCAAATGCCGCTTGGATCCAGGCTATTCCACGAGAAATCGACGAACCCTTGATATTGGGATTGCTTCATGAATCTCTTTACCTGACCAAATGCGCCAATTACCTGCGGGCAGGACTGGATAGGGTCGAAAAAGACTTCGATCTGACTATTGAACTCGAGGGCTATACAAAAGCGGATATTCCGGACCTTGAGCTTGATGGTATTACCATCTTATACGGTGTTGTTCCAAATAAACCGACCGGTCGTACTCGGCAAAGGGTAATAAAAACCATGACGCACCGGCAAAAGAACAGTCAATTGAAACTGATGTCTCGAAAGCTGGCGGATATTATCCAGCAGGACGCTTCCATCGTGCGGCGTGCCAAGGATCATATAGACAGTTTGATCATAGAAGACCAGGGAACGGCGGCCGGGGATTTAATGGAATGGCGCAATATTCTTGATACCTATTCCATTCAACGGCTGGTACGCTTTGTCACGTCTTCAAGCGAACGCGCCAAGCGGTTGCGCCAGAGCAATCCCTTTTTTGCCGTTTTAAACACTGACGAACGGTCAAAGCTGGCAGCTGAACTTGGAGAACAAGCATGACGCGCGATCAACTCGAGCATGCGATCCGGGCAGCCTGTGATGTCTCAAATGACACTGAGCTGTGGATATTCGGCTCTCAAGCAATATTGGGGGAATTTCCAAATGCACCGGCAAGTTTGCGTGCCTCCATCGAGGTAGATGTCCAACCGAAGAATCGACCTGAAACCGTTGATATGATTGATGGCGCCCTTGGTGAATTATCTATGTTCCATGAAACCCATGGCTTTTATGTCCACGGAATATCGTTTGAAAAAGCGGCCTGCTCTTTAAAAAGCTTATAAATTTCAATTGCTTGGCGTTTAGTAGCCAGTTGGAGAATGTTATGAAAAGGGTTACACCCGGGGAGCCAAAAAACAATCCGCCGAATCCGGCGGTTCTTATTTAACGCAAAACCCTGTGGGTTGAATAAAACTTTCCTGCTCAAGAAGATCATTTCTGATTTGATCA
>JASFGJ010000412.1:0-4512 GCA_050123815.1 Desulfobacteraceae bacterium | reverse complement strand
CGCCAGCGATCGAATGTTTCAGGGGTTACGAATTGTTTAATGGGATAATGAGCGGGCGACGGCTGTAAATACTGTCCCAAAGTCAGAATCCTGCAGCTGGAAGCACGCAAGTCCAGCAAGGCTTGCTCAATTTCAACCGGAGTTTCTCCCAGCCCCAGCATCAATCCCGATTTGACAGGAATATGCGGAGCATAAGCCGAAGCTTGCGCCAACAGAGCCAAAGAGCGCCTGTAATCGGCCTGCGGACGCACCTCCGGGTAAAGCCGCGGCACGGTTTCCAAATTGTGATTCAACACACTTGGGCCGGCGCTTAAGACCATGAGAAGCGCGTCTTGATTTCCCTGAAAATCGGGGATCAGGACTTCAACGGAGACATCCTCGATGGCGCAGCGTACCGCTTGGATCGTCTGGGCATAATGCTCGGCGCCACCATCCGGCAGATCGTCACGGGTCACCGATGTCAGAACCACATATCGCAACCCCATCTCCAGAGCCGCCGCTGCAACGCGCCGGGGCTCGTCCAAATCGAGCGGCTCCCCGGATCCTCTGCGCACGGCACAAAAGGAACAATCTCGCGTGCAAATATCCCCTAAAATCAGAAAAGTGGCGGTCTGTTGAGAAAAACACTCGAAGATATTGGGGCAATTGGCCTCCTGACAAACGGTATGCAGATTCAGCTGTCGAATCTGCCGGTGTGTCCGTTCAAATTCCGGACCGCTTGGCAGGCGTCGCTTCAGCCAGGATGGTTTTTTCTGAACTGTCATTAAATAATGCCTACTTATTTCGTTGCAGGTCCACTTGACGGTTTCGTAAAAAGTCGTCAAATTACTGTAAACATCAGTCCGGCGAAAACCGGGCATGCTGTGAAGCTTTAACGCTATCCTGCAAATTCAGGCAGTTCTGGATGCCGGATCACGTCCGGCATGACGACAATGTGGCGGTTTACAAATTCATCAACACTTTAAACTTAAAACTTTAAACTCTGACGCGCAACACCATCTACCGAGTTGGACGTCAGTCAGACAACCGACCTAAAGCAGCGCCTCCAATTCATCCAAGCCAATGCGCGTCAGCTCCATATCAAACAGGTCACTCAAATGACCGGCCATTTGCCGCCGAACGGCCTCCATCCCGATATGCCCCCCCGCCTCTTGCTCCAGAGTCGTCATGCGACACCCCTTTAAACCGCAGGGATTGATCCATCGAAACGGCTCCAGATCCGTACAGACATTCAGCGCAAGGCCGTGGAAGGTAACGCCTCGCCTTACCGTAATGCCGATGCTTCCGAGCTTTCGGTTCCCGATCCAGGCCCCCCTGTTCAGCTCGTCCCCCCTGGCTGTTACACCCCAGTGGGCTGCCGTGCGGATCATAGCGGTTTCCAGACGCGCGACGAAATCGGTGACCCCGATTCTGTGACTCCGGACATCCATCAGGGTGTAAACGACCAGTTGTCCCGGACCGTGGTAGGTGATGTCACCGCCGCGTTCGATGGGCACAATCTCAATGTTGCGCGCGCTCAGGTCGGTCGGGGAAACAAGCAGGTTGTCCTGTCCGCCGCGTCGGCCCAAGGTAAACACCGGTGCATGCTCCAGCAGCATGACCACCTCGCGCCGCAGACGACTGTTGCTGCGCGCCTCTACCACGGAAAGCTGTATATCGCGTGCCTGGTGGAAAGGCAATATGGGCAGATCCAATAGATATCCGATCATGGCGGCCGCCGTCAGTCGTTTAAAAAATTTATTGTGTCGCCAATCCGTCAAAAATGCAACTCTCGATTGCCCTGGCTGGACCGTATCTTTATACATCGCACGCGATTGCTTTCGGCCTGCATATTTTATACTCACACTGATGCAACATAAAAGACTTGAAAGCACAAGGGCTTTATGGTACTCGAGTCTCTTGGTTTTTTTGACTCCAAGCGATTTGTGTCCAACCACCCAAGAACAATAAGGAACTTGTGCAGATGACTTCAAAGAAGCACCGCATGATCGTTTACGGCGTGGCGGCCCACTTGCTGTTTATCGCGATTGTCTGTTATGCCGCCTTTCCGGTGGAACAACCGGAAACTCCCATCCGCTTGATGTACCAGACCAATGCAGGCAAAGTGCTCTTTGATCACCAAACCCATACCAGTGAAAAAGGGTTCGCTCTGGACTGCTACGACTGCCATCACCATACGCCGGACGATGAAACCGGCCTGATCGCCTGCGGAGAATGCCATCTTCCAAAACCCGAAGAGGGCGTCGTCCCGGAAAGCTGCCTGGAGTGCCACGATGAATCCGATGTGGAGGACTCCGAGTATCCCAAGCGCGCCGACGCCCTGCATGATCAATGCTCAACCTGTCATCTTGAATTTGGAAAGGGCCCTGTTCACCAAGACTCGCTGAGCGAACAAGAGAAGGAAGCGCATAAAACCGAACCGAACAATTGGGTCGATTGCAACAAGTGCCATGTCCTTTAAGCGCCAAAATATAGATTTTGAGACCATAACTACCGTCACATCCCAGTAAAGGTTAAGCCATGCTATCGAGATCGTTATTCGGATACGCCAGCCCCGCGTTTCGCTACGAACTGTTAAGCACAACCCTGCCCCAACCCGTTTCGGTGCCGGCCACAGACAGCGTCACCTTGCTGTTGCCGAGGGAAATGGGCATGGAACCCTCTGAAACCATTAAAGTGGGCAACCGGGTCACCACCGGCCAGCGTCTGGCCTGGGATGATCAGCCCGGCCCCGCCGTACTCTCCACGATAACGGGCCCTATAAAAATGGTGGAAACCTACACCGGTGACTATGGCAAAAAATACACCGCGGTCACCATCGAGCGGGATGGCGAGGAAGAGTTGGACGACCAATTCGAAGCGGCCGCTCAAAATCTGACCCCGCAGGTCCTGAGCGATTATCTCAGCAGCGCGCCAGGGGGTGCCCCCCTGGACAAACTGCTGGATGAGAGCAAACCCATCGACACCATTGTTATTTACGGCGGTGACACCGATCTGCTGGTTGAGACCAACCTGTACATCCTCAAAAGTCAGACCAGAGCCGTCAACCAGGGCATCGAGGCCTTGAAATCCGCCACGGGAATTAAGAACGTCGTGGTGATGGTTCCCGCAGAAAGTTTCCAAAACATCGACGGCCATTTCGCTGCCGATGTCAAGGCCGTCCCGGCCGCCTATCCCGGTGCACAGCCCTTGATGATCCTTTACCACCTCACCGGTAAGATGCTCGAGCAGGGGCAGAGCTATGAAGACCTCGGGATGCTGTTCATTCGCGCCGAAGCAGTGGCATCCATCGGTAAAGCGGTCGAATCGGGACAGGTCCCAACGGAAAAAATCCTGACGGTCGTCGACAAGTCCGGCAACCGCAACCTGGTGTCCGTCCGCCTGGGCACACCGATCGCTGAAATTTTCAAAAAACTGAATATCACCACCGCCGAAGGGGATCGCATCATCGTCGGCGGTCCCATGACCGGCAAGGCCATCTATTCGGAACAGCAGCCCATTGCAGCGGATTATGACGCCCTCATGGTGCAGGACGGCAACCAGATCACCATGTCCGGCGATGATCCCTGCATCAATTGCGGGGAGTGCATCCGCATCTGCCCGACCAACGTGCCCGTCAATCTGCTGATCCGTTTCCTGGAAGCCAACCAATACCAGGAGGCCGCCGACCTTTACGATTTATACTCCTGCGTGGAATGCGGTTTGTGCAGCATTGTCTGCCCGGCCCGCATCCCTATTCTGCAATATATCAAGCTGGCCAAATTTGAACTCGCACGCGTGATACCGGCGGAGGAAGAGAATGAATAACCAGAAAAAGTTCATCGTTTCCCATGCGCCTTTCTGGCACATCGGCAGTGGGGTTGCCCAGCGCAACTACAACACCATTGTTGCGGCGGCCCCGGCGGCATTGATGGGATTGGCCTATTTTGGGATACCGGCACTCGGCGTCCTTTGCCTGTCGATTGCCAGCGCCATCATCTGGGAACTCCTGTTCAATCTGGCTGCCAAACGGCCCATCAGCGTGGGCGACGGCCACGCCATTCTTATCGGCCTGCTGCTGGGGATGCTGCTGCCCGCGACAGCGCCGTTCTGGCTGGTCATCACCGGCACCTTTCTGACCGTCGTGATCGGCAAGCAGATTTTCGGCGGAACAGGCGCCAATCCGTTTTCACCCCCGGTTTTGGCCTGCGCCATCCTGATGGCCTCTTGGAAAACCTACTTTGATTTCGATGCTCAATTGTTGAACTACAGTTTTGACTTTGCACCGTTCTATCCCCTGGTGGCCGCCAAGGCCTTCGGTACGGAAGCCGTGGCCGACATCAGCATCGGCGATTTGATGGTCGGTCGACAGGTGGGCGGTATCGGAGCCACCTGCGGGCTGGCCTTGATTCTGGGCGGCATTTATCTGATCGCCCGCGGTTTCATGCGTTGGGAGATTCCCGTGGCGTTTATCGCCGGGCTGTTTACCACAGCCACCTGTTTTCATGTAGCCAACCCCGAGGCATATGCCAG
>JASFGJ010000411.1:0-4522 GCA_050123815.1 Desulfobacteraceae bacterium | reverse complement strand
AAAGAATTCAAAGCCGAATACGAATCGCTGGAGAAAGCCGCAAAAGGATTGAGCAAATTGCCGGCCGCAGAACTCAAGCGGTTGATGGCCAGGTACAGCTTCAGCGCCGACGGCGCGGCCAACTGGAGCCGCCTGCTGTTCGGTCACAATTTGTGCGGCTGGTGGCAAAAGGGTTATCATTGGTATCAACGATTCGCCCCTTACTTGAGCCGCTTGCCGGCTGGAAACAACGAACCGCAAACACACCAACCACTTCGAAGCAAAGGGCTGGATATCCGGTTTCAGGAGAAAAACCCCGTCCCCGATCTGCTGATCCGACAAGCCCATCTGGATGCCCAACTGAAGGAGGGCAAATTTACGGGACAGATCGACAACATCACGTCTCATCCCCAAATCGTTGGCAAACCGATGACATTCAAATTCCTGGGCAGAAAACTTCAGCGTGTGAAGGACATCAATTTGAACGGCATGCTGGACTTTATTCAGCCGCAATCACCCAACCATACGGCCAAACTGACGATTCACGGCTATCAGATCCAGGATCTTCTGATTGGCGCCGACATGTTGGATCTTACCATTAAACAGGCGGCTGCGGATCTTCGACTCGATTTCAATCTGAAAGAGGCTTTCACCGATGCTCGATTCAGCGCACAACTGAACCATTTAACATTCGACGCCCCTGAAAAACGCACTTCCCAATTGGTCGATGCACTGATTGACGCTATCCGGGATACGCGTACCATCAGTCTGAAGGCCACCCTCAAAGGCCGAGAGCCCGACTACAAGACATCGTTAGCATCCGATATCGATGGCGTTCTCCACAAAGCCGCCGGTCGCCTGGTCAAGCGCCAGGCAGCCCGGTTGGAGACCCAATTGCGCACAGTCGTCAATGAAAAATTAAGCGACCCCATAAAAAATGCGCAACGCCGCATGACCCGGTTGGATGCTATTGACAGCCAATTGTTAAAACGAAGCAAGTTGGGTGAAAAATTGGTCAAACAACTCAAACTGCCGCTTTAAAGGAACGATACGCTTCTCACAGCATGGCCTTGCAAATAATATTGTTGACAACGTGCCGAAGTTTAATATTATTTCAACAAAGACAAAGAGGGGCCTATGGCTAGCATTGTTGTGACATATAAGACAAAAGTCGTGAAAAATCATGCGATCGAGCCGCAATCCACCGTGACCATCGGCAGGCATCCGGAAAATGATATCGTCATTGACAACCGACTGGTTTCGGCACATCACGCAAAAATTTTCCAAACTCAGAACGGGTTGCAGCTCGTCGACCTGAACAGCACAAACGGTACATATGTCAACAATGACCAGGTGGCCGAGTATCAGTTGGCTCACCAGGATTGGATTTCCATTGGAAAGCATATCTTGATCGTGGATCTGTATGAAACCCTTTCGCTGGAATCGACCCAGCAGATGTTGAAAGTCGGCACTTCCAGTGCCGTGGATGCTGAAAGCACCATGCTGATCGACCGCTCGGAGCTTCAGGGGCAGATGCAGAGCATCGACTACTTGAACTTTCTGTCCGATGATCGGGAAGATTTTGAATTATCCAACAAAATGGTAACTATCGGCAAAAATACCGATGCGGATATCGTCATTTCCGGTTTTTGGTCCCTGTTCGCCGGCAACCCTTCGGCGACCATTGGGAAGCAAGACGCTGATTATTTTTTGGACTACGTCACCGGACTTATAAAACCCCAGGTAAATGGCACCCCCGTAACAAGCCCCACCAAATTAAACCATCACGACTTGATAAAGATCGGCCCGTTGACAATGCAGCTATACCGGATCACCCAAAGTGGTTAATCGATAGTCAAGACTTGATCTGCAAACCTTGAATGCGATATTGTATAGTGCAAAAATGAGCGAAAATAACCGTTTAGGATAATTTTCCACCATTAAGGCAGCTCAATGAGAATGGGGGAACTGTGGCGTCGATTCGAACCATGAATTTTGACCACCTGGTTGGCGAACCGGTGGGAACTGCCGTGCTATTGAAGAAGCTGGACCATGGCTCAATGTCGGTGGTTTTTGTCGCATATCAGAAAACACTCAAGCGACAAATCGCAGTTAAAATATTACCCAAATCACTGCTTACACCCAGAATCGCGGAGCTGTTTCAGCAGGAGGCCGAAGCCGCGGCATTTTTATCCCATCCGTGCATCATTCCGGTCTATGAAGTCGGTGAGATGCCGGACTATCTGTTTTTTACTATGCAACTGGTAAAGGGCAAATCGCTGGCCTATTACCTGCACCGTGCACGAAAAAATGTATTGCCCTCCAAACGCATTCTTCCCGTTAAAGTCAGCTTGAAGATCATTGTCAAGGTGCTCGACGGCCTCGATTATGCCAACGACCAGGGCATTATCCACCGCGACATCAAACCCGGCAACATACTGATCGAAACGCACTCACAGCGGCCTCTGATTACAGACTTTGGCGTTGCGCGTTCCTATGGCGGCTCCGGCGCCGACACCCGGATTCTGGTGGGAACCCCCACCTATATGTCCCCTGAGCAGATCATCTCAGGGATGGTGGACAATGCGGCGGATGTCTATACCACCGGAGTCATGCTGTTCGAAATGCTGGCGGGGCAACTGCCCTATCCACCATATGACTCCGCCAAAAAATTACTCAAACTAAAAATCCGGTTTCAAGACAGACTGTTTCAAAAAAAACCATCTGAGATGAATCCGGCTGTCGATGAGCAGCTCGACAATATCGTCGCCAAAGCCGTGGCCTACAATAAATCGCGGCGATACGCCACATGCAGGGAGTTCGCCAGCGATATCGAGGCGTACATCGCCCAGCGCTGGCCTTAAGTACGAAGAGGACCCCATGGAACAAAGCAAACAAAAAGCAATGCTGGCCAGATTTGGACGCTCACTGGCCTTGCTTCTCAATCGTGGCATGATGTACCAGAAGAGCCATCCCATGATACGAGATTCGATTACCGAGGTACACAAGTCAGCGGGGGAGATACTCGCCCAAAGCACCCCTGTGGTCTTCATTCTCAATCGAGAGCAGTTCTATGTGGATGAGGAACCACTGGATCCACGAATAAACGTCAAGCGTATCGCAACGCTGCTCGAATCACACGGCGTTCAGTCCATATCCTTTGACAAAGGCCTGACCACCGGCGAGTTGGACGTCTTCATCGAAATCTTCTCCTCGCTAACCATGACGCAAGATGCCGAGGCGATAAAAAAGTTCCTCTACACCAAAGGCGCTTATCATATCAAAGTCAACCACGTCCTTTATAAAAAAGTGACCGAAGATGACCGGATCATCTCGCGCGAAGTATTAAAAAGCGTAACGCCGGATATGGATGACGGCGACAGTCAAAGCCGCAAGCGTTTCATGGACACACTGCTGGAGAGCGTGCTGACCGATGAGTTTGCCAAGTCGCTTAGTATACAGAGCCTGCTGGCAAATCCTGGTGCCGTTTCAAAAAACATGATTGAAGCGGACCTGGCCAGCGCCGAGCACACCTTGCTGCCCGGCGATGTTCAAAGCACGAACGGCAATATTGCCGGCGCCTCCCAAGGTGCAACCGAGGGAGCGGGTCGAGGCGAAGGCCTGTCGGGCGCAGCCGCGACGGGTTCAGGCGTCGCCGGATCCGGCATGGGCGGGGCCGCAGGAGCGACCGTACCGGATGGCGCCGCGACTGGGGCGCCATCGGCGCCTGCAGATGCGGCCGGTCCGTTCCCTGCACCAAGCGCCGGTCATGGCCCGATGCTGCTGCACCAGTTGGATCTGATGCGCCAGGAGGTGGAAAGACACCTGGAAGGTAATGGAGAGGCCTCTTTGGAAAGCCTGGCCGATGCCATATTTAATTTGAAGAAAAAGCTCTTTGAAGGCATCGAAACGCAAAAGGCTCTCGGAATCGCCTACGCCAATGAATCCTCAATTATTGACAATGTCAACGAGCTGACAGATAAAGTACTCATCCGGCTGATTCAGGAAGAATACAAAGACGGGAACATTCCCATAGCGCGTCTTGCCTTGATCATCACCAGACTCGTTCCTCAGGCGTCCGAGCTCAAACGTCTGCTGCCCAAAATAAAACAAGCCCTGCTGGACCAGGGCATGATGCTTGCCGAGTATCTGGACTTGATCCGGGAACTGAAAAACGAGCTAAAAAGCGAAGAACTGGCGCGCATCCTCCAGGAAAGCTCGGACGCCATAGGCGTTGACAGCGACGGCATCATGGCGGAAGTAAAAGAAAATCCAGCCCAGGCCGCCAAGCTGATCTACCTGGCTTCAGAAATCCGCAAAGGAACCGGCGATGATGCTGTATTAGCGGACATTTTGGTGGACTATGTCGAAAAAATGGGCCAACAGATAGCGCGTGATGCGGCGCCCACCGATTCCAAGGAAGGAGAAGAACATCTGAAAAAAGTAATCGGCGATGTTGAATCGACGATTATTGGCCAATTGGGCCGGATGGATCTTGACAACGAAGTCCTGCTCAGGATTGAGGAACGGATCAACAAACGCA
>JASFGJ010000410.1:0-4557 GCA_050123815.1 Desulfobacteraceae bacterium | reverse complement strand
ATCCATAACCATTTCCAGACACTTGCTGGAGGTCTGGTAGTATGTTGCGGTACCAGCACCATACTCATGGGTGGCTTTCATCAGACGATACATCATGCCGTTGGGTTTGATGTAGGCCGGGTTGATGTCGATGGCGGTGGTGTAGTCTTTGTTGTCCAGGAAGGTGCGGACCGGTTTGTAGACCAGGTCGACCAGCTCTTGGGCGGACTGTTTCAGGGTCGGGGTGAAATCGGCGAAGTCTTTGGCATAGCGAACCATCTGTTTGGCTGCGATGCGGCCTTCGGCATGGGAGCCGGAGGAGAACTTGTGGCCGGAGCCGCCCACGCCGTCGCCGGCGGTGAACAGACCCTGAACGGTGGTCATTTGTTTGTAGACCTTGCCGTTGCGAGCTTTGATTTTGTAGTCATCCGGAACCCAGTCGAAGTCCGGGCCGGAGGTCCACAGACCGCAGCAGCCGGAGTGAGAACCCAGCAGGTACGGTTCGGTCGGCATAATCTCGGAGTTTTTCTTCTCCGGTTCGCAGTCCTGAGCACACCACAGGTTGGCCTGGCCGCAGGTCATGTCCAGGAAGTCTTCCCAAGCTTCGGACTCGAGATGCTTGAGCTCTTTCTTGTCCATGGTCTTGCCAAGGTCGGCCAGAGCGGTGACGGTGTCCATCATGATGGGGCCGCGGCCCTCTTTCATTTCGAACAGCATCAGATGGTTACGCAGACAGGTCGGGGTGATGGCGGCGGTGCCGTACGGTGCATAGCTTTCCAGTTCAGCCTTGGCGGCGTCGCTGGCGGCAAAGTTTTCGCCCAGACCGTTGAGGGTTTTGGCCTTGAACAGCAGGAACCAGGCACCTACCGGGCCGTAACCGTCTTTGAAACGGGCCGGGGTGAAACGGTTTTCCATCATGGTGAGCTCGGCACCGACCTTCATGCACATGGTGTAGGTGGAACCTGCGTTCCATACCGGATACCAGGCGCGGCCTTTACCTTCGCCGACGCTGCGGGGCTGATAGATGTTTACAGCGCCGCCGCAGGCAACCATCATGGTTTTGCATTTGATGATGTAGACTTTGTTTTCACGAACGGAGAAACCAACCGCACCGGCGATCTGGTTTTCTTCGTTGGCGTCCAGCAGCAGTTCAACGATGAAGCAACGCTCGATGATGTTGTCTTCGCCGAGAGCTTTCTTGGCCGCTTCGGCCACGATGCGTTTGTAGGATTCGCCGTTGATCATGATCTGCCATTTACCGGTGCGAACCGGTTGGGCGCCGCCCTTGAGGGTACCCATTTTCTGGCCTTTTTTACCGTCGAGGTTTTTCCCGTCTTCGGTTTTTTTCCAGACCGGCAGACCCCACTCTTCGAACAGATGGACGGAGTCGTCCACGTGGCAGCCAAGGTCGAAAATCAGGTCTTCGCGAACCAGGCCCATCAGGTCGTTGCGGACCATGCGGACGTAGTCTTCAGGAGCATTCTCGCCAATGTAGGTGTTGATGGCGGAAAGGCCCTGGGCTACGGCGCCGGAGCGTTCCATGGCGGCTTTGTCGCACAGCAGAACGGTCTGATCGTCGCCCAACCATTTTTTAATTTCAAATGCCGTGCCGCAAGCAGCCATGCCGCCGCCCACGATCAGGACATCAACTTCACGCTCTTCGACTTCAGGGTCACGTACGGCTTTGAGTTCACCCAAAGGTTGTGTCGGTATTGCCATATTATCCTCCTAAAAATTTATTTCGAATTGTGAAAATTTCGATTTAATAAAGGACCCGCCCAAACTTAGACCTTCGGTGTCGGAATCGTGTAGCCGTCTGCTTCTTCGGTGGAGAGCAGGCCGCTTTCGAGGTCCTGGCCTTTCAGATCATCATAGGCGTTGGCAGCACCTTCGGGGGTGGTCCGGATGGGGAACTTAATGCGTTTGATGAGACCGTTGCGGAATTTGCAGGTCCACATCACATCTTCGGTACCCATCATGGGCATGATGGAGCTTCCCAGGGGTACGAAATCGGCATAGCCGCGAACTTCGATGGCCTGGGTGGGACAAATTTTTACGCAGGAAAAGCATTCCCAGCACTGATCCGGCTCTTGGTTGTAAGCTTTCATAGCGTCGGCGTCGAGGACCATCAGGTCGTTGGGGCAAATGTACATGCAAGCAGTTTTGTCGCCACCCTTGCATCCGTCACATTTTTCCGAAATTACAAAACTTGGCATTTAATATACCTCCTAAAAGTATGGTTTTGACTATTCAACCAATGGACTCTTAATAGCAATTAATCCTTCCCTAACCTACACCTCCCTTCCTTTTATTGTCCGAATCTTTGTCAAACTAACGGACCTATTTTGATTTTTAAGCCTATATAAAGAAAAGCGTGCCTCTCTGGGAGCCGTGGGGTGAAGCTTGTCGGCGCCCAGAGAAAAACCGTATAAATTCAACCGGATATATTTTGCACAAGGTGAATTGAATATCACCCCGCAAATGCCTTGTCAATATATTTTCAGGCGTCCAGCGCCCTAAAATTCGAAATCATTTTCAGATGATACCCGCGCGTCAACATCTTGAACCACGGCTGAAAATCATCACAAGATATGGTATGGAAGCGAAGGTTCACGCGCCGGCATGCCCTGATGCGCAACGGTCGCCCGCCCCTGTTGCCCCATGACCCACCGGTGCGTGCGAACGCTTCCCCGAGCCCTCAGAACAAATGTTCCGGGGCGGCGACACGCAATGAGCCATCGCTGATAACGTATGCGTACTAATCTCACAAGAGAGAGAATGGGATCTTCAGAACTTTCTGGCGCAAATAAACGTTTTGGTTTCGATGGGATAAACGCCAGTATGAGCAATATGTTCCGGCGGGTGGGGCAACAAAAATCAGCCGAAATCAGCACACGAATTATCAGTTCCTCGGAGACCGACGAGCGAATCGACCTGACCAACCACCCTATACACAATCTGGACAAAGAGATCAATCAGTTGTTTGCGGTTTCATGCGTATCGGTTTTAAAATCTGAAATTTGGTTTGCGCTGCTGCCGGGGAAGGCCCATTCCGGCAGAAGGGCACCCATTTCGGAATGACTTGCACCGCAGGCGGATTTGTTTTAATTGAAGCGGTACTGCTAATCACCGGGAGCGTTAGATGCCGGGCGCCCTTATGGGCCGTTGAGCCGTCGTCAGCACCACGGCACCGAGATATTCCGGCAAAACACCTTCAAGATGGGATTGCCCGAAACGATGACCGCACCAACCGCCGAACCCGACCTGCTGCCCCTTGCGCTTGACGACACCTTCCAATTTGCATGCCACGGCCGCGTGCCCTGTTTTAACCGCTGCTGCCGCGACCTGAGCCAGGCATTGATGCCCTATGATGTTTTGCGCATAAAAAAAAATCTGAATATTTCGACCGGCGATTTTCTGTCCCGCTACGCCGAGATCCAGATCGGCCCGGCCACGGGTTTGCCGGTGGTTACTCTACGCTTTTTCGCCAATGAGGACCGACAATGCCCCTTTGTCACGGACCAGGGGTGCCGCGTCTATGCCGACCGTCCAGCCTCGTGCCGGATCTACCCACTGGTGCGATTGCTGCGGCGCTCACGAGCCAACGGCAGCCTGGTCGAACAATTCGCTCTGCTCCGGGAGCCGCACTGCCAAGGCTTTGAGCAGACGCAGACCCAGACGGTTCGCGAGTGGATCGCCAGCCAGCAGCTTGAGGCCTATCATGAAGCCAACGATATGCTGATGGAGCTGATTGCTTTGAAGAACCAGCGCCGTCCCGGGCCGCTGCCGCAGGAATTGAGCGTACTGGTTCAGACGGCTTTCTATGACCTGGAAGCGCTGAAAGAGCAGGCCGCCGGCGGACGGCTCACGGGAATGGACGCAGCCGGCCTGCAACCGGTTGCCGAGTTGCAGGACGATCTGGATTGGTTGAAATGGTCGATGGCATGGATAAAGGTTGTTTTGTTTGGGGGGAGTTGACTCCGTTTTATTATGCAATTTAGAGAGTCTATGCTGCATGCATCGACCAAGTTTTAAGTTTAAAGTGTTTAAAAGTGTTAAGTTGATGAATTCTGCCGATTTTATGGCACGTGTAATTACAATGGGCGGATTCAAAATGTGGGTGCCGTATCAAACGCCAAGCTCAAATATTCCTCTCCACCTCGTAGGGGGAGAGGTTAGGTGAGGGGGTGTACTGGCAAAGACGTTTTGACCCTCTCTCTCAAGGGAGAGAAATTTGCGAAAAGCACCTTCTATTAGGGAGAAGTTGAAATCGTCGCGTTACCCTGAACCCTGAATACTGAATTATCTCTATGAATTTAAATGACAAAGTCGCTATAGTTCTCGGAAGCATAAAAGGCATCGGCAAGGCGGTCGGGCTGGATCTGGCTTCGGCAGGTGCGAAGGTGGTCTATACCTACCATGACTGGCCTGAAAGCCTCGATTCGCTGCGGGAAGATGCGGCGGCCGCCGGGCGGGAGCATTGGATCGCGAAGGTCGATCTGCTGGACACCCGGGCGGCGGAGCAGTTGGTGCAGGAGACGGTGCAGAAATTCGGCAGGCTCGATATCCTGATCAACA
>JASFGJ010000409.1:0-4560 GCA_050123815.1 Desulfobacteraceae bacterium | reverse complement strand
GAGCCTGTCAAACGGCGTCCCGGCATGTACACCGACACCAGCCGGCCCAACCACCTGGCCCAGGAAGTTATCGATAACAGTGTGGACGAGGCGATTGCCGGTTATGCCAAACGGATCGATGTCGTCCTTCATGAAGACGGATGTCTGGAGGTCTCCGATGACGGACGCGGCATGCCCATCGATGAGCACCCGGAGGTAAAAGGCGCCACGGGTGTGGAAGTGATCATGCTCAAGCTGCATGCCGGAGCTAAATTTTCGGATAAGGATTATCATTTCTCCGGCGGTTTGCATGGCGTGGGGGTTTCCGTTGTCAATGCATTGTCGCTGCGTGTAGAGGTAGAGATAAAGCGTAACGGCAAACAATACGCCATTGCCTTTGAAAACGGCCGGCGGGTCAGTAAATTAAAGGCCATCGGCAACGTCGGACAACGCAACACCGGAACCACGATCCGCTTTTGGCCGAATCCCAAATATTTTGACAGCCCGAAGTACGCCGTGGCGCGGCTGAAGCACAGCCTGCGGGCCAAAGCCGTTCTGTGCCCGATGTTGCAGGTCAACTTCCACGACCGCAAAACAGGTGAAAAGCTGTCGTGGTACTTTGAAGACGGTTTGAAAGATTATCTCATGGAGCGTCTCGAAGGCAGTCCATTGCTGCCTGAGCAGCCATTCATGGGCGAGCTGGAATCCAGCGATGAAATGGTCTCCTGGGCGGTGGTGTGGCAGCCCGAGGGCGGAGACGCGGTGACGGAAAGCTATGTCAATCTAATTCCCACACCCCAGGGCGGCACGCATGTCAACGGCTTGCGGGCGGGTCTGCTGGCCTCGATCCGTGAATTCTGCGAGTTCCGGAATCTGTTGCCGCGAGGGATCAAGCTGGCCGCCGATGATATCTGGGAACGATGCAGCTTCGTACTCTCTTTAAAGATGAGCGAACCGCAATTTTCCGGTCAGACCAAGGAGCGATTGGGTTCGCGGCAATCGGCCTCCTTTGTGTCGACCGTGGTCAAAGACAAATTCAGCCTATGGCTGAATCACCATACCGATTTGGGGGAACTGCTGGCGGAAATGGCCATCGAAAGCGCACGCAGCCGCCTTAAAGCCAGCAAAAAGGTCACCCGCAAAAAGATCACCAGCGGCCCGGCACTGCCGGGGAAACTGTCCGATTGCGTCAGTCAGGATCTGGAGCAGACCGAGTTGTTTTTGGTTGAAGGCGATTCCGCGGGCGGCAGCGCCAAGCAGGCCCGGGATCGCCAGACACAGGCCGTGATGCCCTTGCGGGGCAAGATCCTGAACACGTGGGAAGTGGATTCGAACGCCATACTGGGATCCAAAGAGGTGCATGACATCGCCGTGGCCATCGGGGTCGATCCCGGTGTCAGGGATGTCAACGGACTGCGCTACGGCAAGATTTGCATCCTGGCCGATGCCGACTCGGACGGTGCCCATATCGCCACGCTGCTGTGTGCCTTGTTTCTACAACATTTCAGGCCCCTGGTCGAGCAAGGCCGAATCTATGTCGCCATGCCGCCGCTCTACCGCATCGATGTGGCCAAAGAGGTCTACTACGCCCTCGATGAAATGGAAAAAGATGCCGTGCTCAAGCGCATCCGCAAACAGAAAAAGCGGGCAAAAATCAATGTCCAACGCTTTAAAGGGCTTGGTGAGATGAATCCGCTGCAGTTGCGCGAAACGACCATGGCGTCCGATACAAGGCGACTGATTCAGCTGCAGGTCGACTCGGAGAAAAAAACCATGGAGTCCATGGACATGCTGCTGTCAAAAAAACGCAGCGCCGACCGCAGAAAATGGCTTGAATATGAGGGGGATAGAGCTGACATAGCTTGAAAGGAATAATTGCGATGACGAAACCAACGACCACAAACGGAACGGAAATCATCCCTTTAAGGGACTTTGCGCGCAAAGCCTATCTGGACTACTCCATGTATGTGGTGATGGATCGGGCGCTGCCGTTTATCGGGGACGGTCTCAAGCCGGTTCAGCGCCGTATCATTTACGCCATGTCCGAACTGGGGTTGAAGGCCCAATCGAAATACAAAAAATCGGCGCGCACCGTGGGTGATGTGCTGGGCAAGTATCACCCCCATGGTGATTCCGCCTGCTACGAAGCGATGGTGCTCATGGCTCAGCCGTTCTCCTACCGCTACCCGTTTATTGACGGCCAGGGAAACTGGGGCGCGCCGGAGGATCCCAAAAGTTTTGCCGCCATGCGCTATACCGAGGCCCGCCTGTCGGCCTACGCCGATGTCATGCTCTCCGAACTGGGAATGGGGACCGTCGATTGGGGCGCCAATTTCGATGGAACACTAAAGGAACCGTTGGCGCTGCCGGCGCGTCTGCCGAATATCCTGCTCAATGGCGCATCGGGTATTGCGGTTGGCATGGCCACGGACATTCCGCCCCACAACCTCAAAGAGGTGGTCGATGCCTGCATCCTTTTGCTTGAAAAACCCAAGGCAACCCTGGAAGAGGTCTGTCGGCACATCCAGGGGCCGGACTATCCGGGCGGCGCCGAAATCATCACCCCGCGCGATGAGATCCTGGAGGCCTATCGCTCCGGACGCGGCATGATCCGCATGCGGGCCACTTATGAACTCGAAAACGGCGATATCGTCATCACCGCCCTGCCCCATCAAGTATCTCCGGCCAAAGTGCTCGAGCAAATCGCCGCCCAGATGGCCAAAAAGCAGTTGCCCATGGTGGCGGACCTCAGGGATGAGTCGGATCATGAAACGCCGACCCGCTTGATCATCGTCCCCCGTTCCAACCGCGTCGACAAATCCGCCTTGATGGCCCACCTGTTTGCCACCACCGATTTGGAGCAGAGCTATAAAGTCAACCTGAACGTGATCGGGCTGGACAACAAGCCGCGGGTCAAGGATCTGATCGGGCTGCTGAAAGAGTGGCTTACCTACCGTACGAATACTGTGCGCAGACGCCTGGAATTCAGACTCAATCAGGTCAATGAACGCCTGCATATCCTGGAGGGGCTGCTGACGGCGCATTTGAATATCGACCAGGTGATCAAGATCATCCGCACCCATGACGAACCCAAACCTGTCTTGATGAAAACCTTCAAGCTCAGTGATATCCAGGCCGAGGCCATCCTGCAGCTTCGCTTGCGCCATCTGGCCCGCCTGGAGCAGATGAAAATCGAGGGCGAACAAAAAGATCTAGCCCGGGAAAAGAGCGGCCTGGAAAAAATTCTGGGTTCCAATGCACGTCTCAAGACCCTGGTAAAAAAAGAACTCAAGGCCGCAAGCCAGGACCATGGTGATCAGCGCCGGACCGCCATTGTCGTTCGGGAGGAAGCCAAAGCCATATCCAAGGTCGATTTGACCCCTTCCGAGCCGGTGACCATCATCCTTTCCAAAAACGGATGGGTCCGGTCGGCGAAAGGCCATGAAGTCGATCCGTTCGGAATGGGGTACAAGGCCGGCGATGAATATCTCAGTTCGGCCATGGGCAAAAGCAACCAGCAAGTCGTCTTTCTGGACTCCACGGGACGCACCTATGCCACCACGGCATTTACGCTGCCCTCCGCCCGGGGGTTTGGTCAACCCTTGAGCAGTCGTTTTCAACCCCTGCCGCAGGCCACATTCAACGCCGTTCTGACCGGCGATGCGGACCAAAATATCCTGGTTGCCAGCGATGCCGGTTATGGCTTCATCACCAAGCTTGAAAATCTCTATACAAACAACAAAAAGGGAAAAGCCTTCCTGTCGCTGCCCAAAGGGGCCCTGCCCCTGACGCCACTGTGCATCGAGACCATCGCGGGGGCGGATCTGGCAACCATTACCAACGAAGGCCGCATGCTGGTTTTCGACCTCGAAGTACTGCCGGTTCTGCCGAAAGGCAAGGGCAATAAAATCATTCAAATCCCCCCGAAACGCGTCAAAGCACGGGAAGAACATGTGGTCGCCATGGCGCTGATTCCCAGCGGCGGCACGCTGGTTGTCCATGCGGGCAAAAGGCACTTCAAGCTGGATCCGAAGACATTGGATGATTTCAGGGGCGAACGCGGTCGACGCGGGCGCAAGCTACCGCGGGGATTGCGCAATGTTGATTCAGTGCTGGTGGAACCCCCTGCACCCTGATGCATCCGCTGCATTGCCGCGTTTATTTTCTTCCCACGATCATCGAATTAGTAGTAGAGGCACGACCAGGCAAACGCTTTTACGTCGTCAGCATTGACATTAACCGCGGTTTCTGACATAGTCACTTGCTGGAGCGAAAATCTATTCTTATCCACTTTTTCATGACATACGACTTAAGCAGTCATTAAACTGAAGAGGGAACCTGATTATGAGATTGAATATTCTGATCGGTATTCTATTGGTCTGTACAGCGACTGCTTGCAGCAGCATGACGCCCCAATCGTCCGAAAAGCGTGAGGCGGATCTGGTGAAAAACGGTTATGACGCCATGAAGGCCGAAGATTATGCCACGGCGGAAAATCTGTTCAGGCAGGCTTTGGCTATGAACCATCTGAATCCTTATACACTTCTGAATCTGGGCGTTGTCTACCACCAGACCGGCCGT
>JASFGJ010000408.1:0-4561 GCA_050123815.1 Desulfobacteraceae bacterium | reverse complement strand
GATGGCGTTTTATATCAATGCCTACAATGCCTGGACCATCAAGTTGATCCTGGGCGCCTGGCCGGACCTGAATTCCATCAAAGATCTGGGCGGCTTGTTTCAGTCGCCGTGGAAAAAATCGTTTGTCAAACTCAAACAACGGGTTGTATCTTTGGACCATATTGAGCACAATATCCTGCGGCCACGCTACAAGGATCCGCGCATTCACTTTGCTATCAACTGTGCTTCCATCAGCTGCCCGCCCCTGCTGAATGCCCCGTATACCGGGTCTGAGCTTGACCGCCAGTTGGAGGTTGCAACAACGAATTTCATCAACGATCCCGACAACAATTATATAAAAGGCGACGCCTTGCATGTGAGCAAGATATTCAAGTGGTTCAACGAAGACTTCAACGGTGATGTATACGGATTTTTCAAGCGCTACGCCCGGGGAGAGTTGAAACAGCAGTTGGCGTCTAGCGGTGCGGATTTGAAAATTAAATATATACTTTACGATTGGGGATTGAACAATATTTGACGTAGGAGAACAATATGGGGAATCCATTTGATTACGATATCGGCATTATCGGGGGAGGAGCGGCCGGTTTGACCGTTGCATCGGGGTCCGCGCAATTGGGCGCCAAGACGCTGCTGGTTGAAAAAGAGAGCGAACTGGGCGGAGATTGCCTTCACTTCGGCTGTGTCCCCAGCAAGACATTGATCAAAAGCGCCCATGTATATCATTTGATGAAGCATGCCACCGATTACGGCTTGCCGGCGGTGGAAGTACCGCCGGTGGATTTCAGCCGGGTTTCCGATCGCATCCGCAGTGTCATCGCTACGATTCAAAAACACGATTCCGAGGAGCGGTTTTGCGGGCTGGGAGCGCAAGTGATGTTCGGGGCCGCGGCCTTTGTCGACGAGCATTCGATCGACCTTGACGGCAAGCGGTACAGCGCGAAAAACTGGGTGATTGCCACAGGCTCTTCGCCGGTGGCCCCTTCCATACCGGGGCTGGCGGATACGCCCCATTTGACCAACAAGGAGATTTTCTACCTCGATCGTTTGCCGAAGTCGATGATCGTGCTTGGCGCAGGGCCTATCGGTATTGAGATGTCGCAGGCCTTCAACCGCTTTGGAACCCAAGTGGCCGTGGTTGACCG
This sequence comes from Desulfobacteraceae bacterium, assembly GCA_050123815.1. Taxonomy (GTDB): domain Bacteria; phylum Desulfobacterota; class Desulfobacteria; order Desulfobacterales; family Desulfosarcinaceae; genus JARRKU01. Next base: position 3,419 of record JASFGJ010000408.1, on the reverse strand, counting down.
TGCCGATCAGATATTGATCAAGGAAGATCGGGATATGGCGGATACCGTCAAGGAGGTGTTGAGTGCCGAAGGTGTGCGCTTTTATCTGGAGGCGAGTATCGAATCGGTGCAGGATCTTGGCGGTCAAAAGCAGGTGCTCATCACCGATGGCGATGGAAACAGCGTCAATTTGAACGCAGAAGCCATCTTGGTGGCCATGGGACGTGGGGCCAACACCCAGGGCTTGGGCTTGGAGTCGATCGGAGTCGATTTTAATCGCTCCGGCATCAAGGTCGACAATCGCCTGCGAACGAGCCGGAAGCACATTTTTGCCGCCGGAGACGCCAATGGCGGTTTTCAGTTTACCCATGCCGCCGGTTACGAAGGCGGCATTGTGGTAAGCAATGCGATCTTTCGTCTTCCCCGAAAGATAGACTACACTTTTCTGCCCTGGTGTACCTATACGGAGCCGGAACTTGCCAGTATCGGCATGAACGAAAAGACTGCCGCTGACGCAGGCATTGAAGCACATATATGGGAAGAAGAATTCAAAGACAACGATCGCAGCCTGGCCGAGGGTCAAAAAACAGGGCGCATCAAACTGATCGTCGACAATAAAGAAAAACCCATTGGGGTTCAAATTGTCGGTCCTCGCGCCGGAGATCTGGTCAGTGAATGGGTGGCCGCTTTAAACGGCAAGGTCAAACTTTCGACCATCGCCGGCGCCATCCACCCCTACCCTACAATCGGTGAAATAAACAAAAAGGTTGTCGGTTCGCTGTTTGCGCCGAAGATCTTCTCGGATAAGGTTCAAAAAGGTCTCAAATTCATTTTCAATCTCAAGGGCAGGGCCTGTATGCTGCCCGAAGAAGATTAGAAGTGGTTTCAAAACCTCCCCTCGAACCCAAACTCGGCGTTGGGCTGCAGATTTAAATCCTCAAAATAGCCGACTATTCCTCCGGTTTAAATCTGCAGCCCGCCTTGATTTTGGGCCCGATTGAAGCTTTTCAAACCACTTCCAAAAAGACGAGGAGTCGAAAATGACTGAAATTGCAAATCCCCCCACCGACAGATCCAAAGCGGTTATAAAGGCCGGCATACTTGTGCTCTTGATTGTGGCGGCCATTATGCTGGTGCGGTTTACCCCCATCAAAGATTATTTGACCGCCCAGGCCCTGGGCGAATTCCTGGACACAGCAGGCATATGGGCCCCCGTGGTATTCATGGTGATCTATGCGGTGGGCGTTTGTCTGTTCGTCCCCGGCACCCTGCTGACCGGCCTGGGCGCCGCTATTTTCGGTCCTTACTGGGGATTTGTCTACGTCTGGATCGGGGCAATGGCGGGTGCGGCCGCCGCATTTGTCATCGGCAGGACGCTTGGGCGTGAGTTTGCCGCAGGCCTGATCGGCGACAAGCTGAAAAAATACGACGAGGCCATCGAGCGCAATGGCTTTGCCGCAGTGCTTTATCTGCGGCTGGTCTACTTCCCGTTCACCCCCATGAATTTCGGCATGGGGCTGACCCGGGTGAGATTCATGGATTACATCTGGGGCACCGGCCTGGGGATTATCGTGGGCACATTCATCTTCACCTTCTTTATCGGAACAATTAAACAGATCTGGGCATCGGGCGACTGGAGGCAGTTGATCTCCTTCAAGGTGATCTTCTCCATTGCTTTGTTTGTCTTCTCGTTTTTCCTGCCCAAGATTATTAAAAAGATAAAAGGTGAAGCATAATCAAAGAACACAGCGCTTATGGGGCAGAGCCCCTGCCCGACGAAAACCTTCAACGGATCTAAACTGCACATAAACGAAGGAAAAGGTTGGCCGGTTTGCCGGTTGAGCCGGTTTTGCCGGTTCGAGGAATTCTATCTGATTTTTATATTATGCGTTTCTGTTAGGCGGATGTTCATAGCAGTAGATATGATTCCATACAGGGCCGGCGAAGAGGCTGACCCTTTTTCAATCCAATGGTGGTGCAGGGGTCGAAAGGGACGGCCTCCGTGCCGGCCGGATGCGATCTTGTAAAAGCTGGAAATTGTGGTATGGTGAGCACTTTCCGGAAATCATGGTTGCCGCTTCGATGGCATAGAAGATCACACCGAAATAGAACAGAACAAGATGAGGAGAGTCGATGAACGCTCAAGATTTCGTAAAAGAGCTGCCGGTCAACGGGAAGGCGTACAGATATTACGATATCCGCTCTTTGGCCGATCAAGGCATCGCCGATGTCGAGCGCCTGCCCTTTTCCATTCGGATACTGGTGGAAAACCTGCTGCGCAAGTTGGACGGCCGTGTGGTCAAAGCCTCGGATCTGAAAGCCATCGCCAACTGGCAGCCAACCTACGATGCGCCGGTGGAGATACCGTATCACCCGGCCCGCGTGCTGATGCAGGACTTTACCGGCGTGCCGGCAGTAGTGGATCTGGCGGCCATGCGCGATGCCGTCAGGGATCTGGGTGATGATCCACGCAAAATCAATCCCCTGGTGCCCACGGAACTGGTCGTGGATCACAGCATCCAGGTTGACTATTACGGCAGCCCCGATTGCCTGGAGAAAAATGTCGCCAAGGAGTATGAACGCAATAGCGAGCGGTACAAACTGCTGAAATGGGCCCAGAAAAGTTTCGATAACTTCAGTGTCGTTCCCCCCAACTCAGGCATCTGCCACCAGGTGAACCTGGAATATTTAGGACGGGTGGTCATTGCCCAGGATACGCCGGACGGCGCCATTGCCTATCCCGATACCCTGGTGGGCACCGATTCGCACACCACCATGATCAACGGCATCGGGGTGATGGGCTGGGGTGTCGGCGGCATCGAAGCCGAAGCCGTCATGCTGGGCCAACCCTATTATATGTCCATTCCGGAAGTGATTGGCGTGAAGCTCAGCGGCACGCTCAAAGCCGGCGTAACGGCAACCGATCTGGTGTTGACCATCACCGAACTGCTGCGCGAACAGGGCGTTGTCGAGAAATTCGTTGAATATTTCGGACCCGGGCTCAGGCATTTATCGGTTCCGGACCGCGCCACGATTTCCAATATGGCGCCGGAATACGGCGCCACAATGGGAATTTTTCCGGTGGATCAGAAGACCATCGATTATCTCAAGATGACCAACCGCGACGCGCAGGCCCGATTGACCGAAGCCTACACAAAGGCCATCGGCCTATTCTATTCGGAAAACAGCGCCCCTCAATACACACAGGTCGTCGAATTCGACCTGGACAGCGTGGAGCCGTCATTGGCAGGTCCGGCAAGGCCAAAGGATCGTATCACTCTCACCGGCATGAAAGAGGCATATGCCGAAATCCTGGGATGCGCATATGAACGAGATGCCGACGTCGATAATCGATCGACATTGCGCGATGAATCCGAAGGCCGAACCCGACGGGCTGAGACGTGCATTCCGGTTTCCAAACGCCATTTCGATATCACCGT
>JASFGJ010000407.1:0-4563 GCA_050123815.1 Desulfobacteraceae bacterium | reverse complement strand
TTGATGTCGCGGCGAGACGCCGCTCCCACACGAAATCAAGTTTGCCGAGAACTGCTGGGTTCCATTTGACCGGCTTGACTTCCGATATTGTTTTACAGTAGCTATTAATGGCTGCCGCCGGGGCTGCAACAATCGACAATCCTTTTTCCGCCAAGCAAATGGTGCCGCTATGTATAAATTATCCATCAATTTCCAGAACTATTTGAAAATTAATGAAATCTAAACCACGATTCAAGCTGCAGTCCTGCCAGCGCATTGTCGATCAGAACAATCGAATCGTTATGGCCGAAGGCCGGATGATGCTTCTTGAGAAGATTGTCGAGACCGGATCCATCAACCAGGCGGCCAAACTGATGCGCATGTCGTATAAATCGGCCTGGAGCAAAATTCGGTCGACCGAACAGCATTTTCAAATGAAAATCGTGCACAGCGATAAGGCTCACGGCACGCGGCTGACCGAGGCCGGACGGGATCTTCTGGCCAAATACAAACAGATAAAAAAGCGATGCCTGGAAGCGGATGATGCCGCTTTCGAGGCGTCATTCTATCCGGCCCAAGCGCATGAAGCCGCGGTGTCGCCATCGGCGGGAGGCCTTGTTCCCATCCTTTCGTTTGTCGGTCATTCAGGCTCCGGAAAGACGACCATTATTGAAAAAGTGATTGCCAGCCTGACCGCTGCCGGACTCAAGGTTGCCATCATCAAGCATGATGTCCACGGTTTTGAGATGGATCGGCCCGGAAAAGACAGCTGGCGGCACAAGCAGGCCGGCGCCGTGGCAACCATCGTCTCATCGCAATCGAAAATCGGATTGGTGATGGATTCCGACCATGACCGCTCTCCGCAAGCCCTGGCACGCCTGATCGAGTTTGCCGATCTGATCCTTACCGAAGGGTACAAAAAAGAGCCGCACCCCAAAATAGAAGTCTTTCGACCGCATGCCACCGGAGACGACAACCCCCTGTGCAAAGATGATCCCGCCTTGCTGGCCATTGTCAGCGACGAAGCGATCGAGAGCCATGTGCCGATCTTCGGCACCAGCGACATTGAAGGCGTGGCGGCGTTTATTCAATCCTGGCTCGAGGCCGATCCCCGTCCCGGGTCCGGATGATCTTCTTGACACCGCTTTCAGGGCCGTTGTACTGCTAAAAAAACGGATAACAACAACCATCCAATCCGGAGTGGCGATGCGCACACGCACGATGATTACATGCTGGATTTGCCTTGTTGCAAGTGTGCTGGGGGGACAACATGCGGCCGTAGGGCAGACAGGTTTGCGCGAACCGGTCTGGAGCGGTACGTTCTATCCGGCCAAAGGCGATGAATTGCTCCGGCTGATCGATCAGCTTACCCGCCAGGCTCAAATCAATGCATCCCCCGTTGGCGTGGGCAGACCCCTGAAGGCACTGATCATGCCCCATGCCGGTTATATCTACTCCGGTTCGACAGCAGCCCACGCCGCCCGCGTGCTTGACAATCAATCCTTCGATACCGTTATCTTGCTTGGCCCGGATCATCGCATCGGCATTGCCAATGCCGCTCTCAGCAGCGCCGTCGCTTGGCAGACGCCCCTGGGGCGTGTCCGGGTGCATTCACACAACCGCACGTTAAGTCAAACGTCCGAACTGTTCAGGGTCCTGGGCCCCGGCGAGGACAGGGAGCACAGTCTCGAGGTGATTCTGCCGTTTCTACAGGTCTACTTAGAGGACTTTGAACTGCTGCCAATGATCCTGGGGCCCTGCAATCACCGGAAGCTGGGTGATTTTATCGATGGGCTCGTGGATGACCGAACCCTGCTGGTGGTCAGCGCGGACCTGTCGCACTATTTACACTACGACCAGGCTGTTTTACGGGATCGTTCCACCATCCAGGCCATATTGGATCTGGACAGTGCACCTATTTTGGGTGAAGATAATCGTACCTGCGGCAAGCACCCCATAGCGGTGCTGTTGCATCTGGCCCGAAAGCATCACTGGCAACCGTTCCTGCTGGCCTACGCCAATAGCGGAGATACCGCCGCAGACCACAGCCGCGTGGTTGGATATGCCGCTATTGCATTTTTTGGAGAAAAGCCTATGTCATCCCACGAATCCGCTCCTTTGGACCAGAGTCAAGGGCAAGCGTTGCTTCTTCTGGCGCGCAACACGCTCTTGCAACGATTCAACCGGCAGATGTCACAGTCGCAGAAAACCCGGATGGAAAGCCGTTTGGAGGATCCACCGCTGCAGGAGTCCTGCGGTACATTTGTGACATTGAAGATCGGCGGCCAGCTGCGCGGCTGCATCGGCAGTCTTACGGGGACGGAATCCATTGTCGAAAATGTCCGATCCAATGCCGTCAATGCCGCTTTTCACGATCCTCGTTTCCGCGCGTTAACCGCCGAGGAGTTGGACCGTGTCGTGATCGAGGTCAGCGTCCTGACCGAACCCAAGCCCCTGGATTACACCGATGCCGAAGATCTGGCGGCCAGGCTTCGACCCGATATCGACGGCGTGACCATTCGCAAAGGCGGGGCCAGCGCAACATTTCTTCCCCAGGTTTGGCATCAACTGCCCAAGGTCGATGCGTTCTTGTCGCATTTATGCATGAAAGCCGGCTTGGCAGCCGAGGCATGGCGCCGGGACCGATTGGATGTTGAGACCTATCAAGTGCAATCCTTTGAAGAAGACCTTTGACCGGCGTCTGATTGATGGTTTTGATCCTTATCCGTATATATATAGGCGTTAAGATAATTTAACCGGAGCAGCATCAACCTAAGTTGACACTGCTCCGGCCGTCACGAAGGGGTGGAAAGCGAAACGGGGAGAAAGGCCACCCGAGGATTTGGGCCACCTGACTGTCCCCGGCGGGATTAGGTTGCCGAACGAGGAGCGTTCACGGTGCTGGGGGTGAACCGGAAACGCCGATTCGGCACCACCTTCTCTTTGCATGGAAGAGAGCCGGTCCCACCATCTCCTCTCCTGGTTAGGTGTCGACCGTAGGTGTCAATATAGTAAAGCAAGCGATGTGCCAATAAAATAACTGTCTGAAATATAAGGATGAATTATTTCAGCAGGGGTGGTTACGACTGGTGTGAATTACGGATTTGATGGAGTGAATTACAAAAATTGCGCACCTTCTGCAAGTTGACCGCGCATCAGCGTGCGTCGCTGCCGCGGTATATGGAAACATGGCGTTTGACATGAGCACTGCCGATATAGTACTAAGAAAGCCGCACATTTCCTTACCAATGGCAGGTTTTCGGGAACACATATTGGCTGGTTGAACAAGAACTTCAGAACGAGCGTCATGGCGAGAAATTGCTCAAAGGGTTGTAGCGCTGCAGCACCATTTGTATTGGTTGCTCTATATGTATTGGTCGCTCTTTTGTGGACCGCCGCCGTGCTGCACGAAAATGCTCGGGCCAGTGAAAATGTATTGCTGCACAGCAAAACCACGGTTGATGAAGCGATACAGCCCGCAAAGCCAGCCAAACCGAAAAATCTATTCCTCTCCATGGGTGGCGGTGATATCGATTATTTTCGCGGACTGCTTGAAGCGGGCGCCGATCCCAATGCCGCCATGCCGGATACCGGTAAGACACCGTTGATGATCACTGAACATGCTGAAATCCAGGAGCTTCTTCTGGAATTCGGCGCTGATCCGAAATTAACCGACAACCGCGGCGCCACAGCGCTGCACTATGCCGTCGGGGCCGGTGATGCCCTGCGGATGGTTCCGCGGCTTCTCGAAAAAGGAGCGAACGTAAACGCCGTTGCTCAGGGCTGGTCACAGCAGACACCGTTTATGGTGGTTTCAGGACTCTATTTTCAGGGCAACGATCCCATCCGCTGTGCGAAAGTGATGCGACTGTTGTCCGAGCGCGGCGCCGATATCGACACGGTAGATCATGGCGGCTATACGGTCTTGATCAATGCCGTGGTCAATGACAAGCCCGATCTGGTGCGGCTGATGGTCGAATTGGGTGCCGATGTGGATACCAAGGCCAAGGACGGTCTCAGCGCCTTGGACTGGGCGCAGGAGCTGGGATTTGTCGATATCGTGGAACTGCTGGAATCTTCCCGCCAATAGAAAGCATCTTAGAGCCCATCCCCATCCAATGCCGCGCCTCAGAATCAGAAGACCTATTCCTTACTAGCGGTTGCCCCGAAGTCCTGTTTATCGATGATTCTGCGCTTGGGTGTTTCACCTTGAGCCTTGATGTGTTACATTCAGGGCATGGATTGGTAAAATTTATTTCAAGCATTTGTGTTGTTTTCGAAAGGCAAACCATGGTGCCAAACACCCTCAAACCAAAAAAATTGGCCGATCAAGTATTCGAACGAATTCGTGATTTGATATTCAAAGGCGATCTAAGGCCCGGCGAGCAGCTCAAATCCGAACGCGAGCTGTCGGAAATCCTGTCTGTCAGCCGGCCCACCATACGGCAAGCCATCCGCAAATTGATCGATCTCGGTCTGCTTGAAAACCGTCAAGGCCAAGGTACATTTATTTGCAACCCCAAAGAGGTGCGGGGACATAACCTGTTGAGAGAAATGATCGATTGGGATGCGGCCAGCCTGCGG
>JASFGJ010000406.1:0-4571 GCA_050123815.1 Desulfobacteraceae bacterium | reverse complement strand
TCTTATATCTGAGAGCCACTTTGAAATCGATCAGCAGTGCTTTTGTTTTACCAAACATTGTCCGCTTCTATTCCATCGCAACTCAGTTCCAAATTCTCAAAAGATTCAATCAGGCTGAAAAATATGGGCCATTGCCTTTGCGGCAAGGGTGTCTGCTGTTTTTGGGATGGGACAATGAAAGATTCTTGGTCGAAATACCTTTCAAACCAACGTTTTATAGTTAAATAATTGTCATCCTATGGCGTTCCCATATAGGCCTGCAAATTAATACTCCATACCCGTCCGCCTTGTTCACATAAGGTTCAAATCAAGGGAAATGAAAGCATGGCAAAAACTCGAATTCAAATAACATGCAAAACAGTGATGAACGCAATTCTGCTTTTCATAACGCTGCAATTGTTTCAGTGTGCAGATACTACGAAGTCAACTGAACACAAAATGGGAAATCATGGACAGGACATAAAAGAGATTAATGTAAGCGACACTTTTGGAGCCAGGGCAAATCCAAAGATGAGTTCATCATTGAATCAGCTGCTTGCAGTCTACCGAAAAGGGGGGGTGAACGAGGCAGTGGCTTTCGCAAAGAAGCGTTTGATGGTTACAGATAAGGCCTGTGTTCAGGTAAGTATAATAACAACCGAAGAGACAATCGGCGATGTTCGGGCTGCGGTTGAGGGGGTTGGAGGGAAGTACCAGCTGCATTTTAAAAATCGGTTGCAAATGTTGGTGCCCATCGGTGAGTTGGAAGGTCTTTCCCATCGGTCCGGGATCCTCATGATCCGCGAACCGCGCCGGGCTGTCATCGAATAGAAGGGGTGCTCATATCTTGCAGGAAGGGGGCAAGATCAATGATAGGAAAGAAATATAAATGGATAACGAAAGTAGTGTTAATGGTCTGCCTGCTCTTCGTTAGCGGGTTTGTTTTTTTGATTCAGGCGGATGAGGGCAATACGCGAACGCAAAAACCGGTGCCCACGGATATATTGGATCGAAGCGTATTGCAAAGGCCATCGAAAAGTAATCCAAAGCTCGGTTCGTCATTGAACCAACTGTTGGGGGCGTATCAACGCAACGGTACCATGGAAGCACAAGCCTTTGCCATACGGCACCAAATGGTTGTTAGAGATGACCAGGTGCAGGTGACCATATTAACAGCAGATAATAAAATCGATCAGGTTCGGGATGCGGTCGAGGCCGCAGGTGGTGATTATGAGCTTCACTATCGCAACCGACTGCAGGCCATGGTGCCTGTTGGTGTACTGAAAGTGTTGTCCAACCGTTCGGATATCCATGTCGTCCGCGAGCCCCGGCGGGCGTTCCTTGAGGACCCGATGCAATTCGCATCGAGGGCCGGCGACCAAACTACCGAAGGCGTATCGGCCTCGAATGCCGATGCATGGCACACTGCCGGATACGATGGTACTGGTACGCGAGTGGCCGTCATCGATGGGGGATTTAGCGGATATAGCGGGCTTCTGGGAACGGACCTTCCGGACACGGTGACAACCTATGACTGGACCGGCACAGGAATGGAAGGGTCAGCGCATGGTACGGCCTGCGCTGAGGTCGTCTTTGACATGGCTCCCGGGATTATGATGGACCTGCACAAAGTCTCTACTACAGAGGAGATAGCAAATGCCGTCAGTCAGGCCATTACCGACGGTATAGACATTGTTTCGATGTCTTTGGGTTGGCATCTTGACGGACCTGGGGATGGGACCGGCCCTTTGGCAGACCTCGTAAACAACGCACGCACGAGCGGGATTTTTTTTACGAAATCAGCCGGAAACAATGCGGAGGCAAGCTGGAGCGGAACGTTTACCGATACCACCGGAGACGACTTTCACGAGTGGGTCCCTGGTGCTCAGAACATTAATTATTTCGGCCCTGGAGATGGAAACGGATATGTCATCCCAGCCGGTGCGCCAATTGCAGTATTTTTGCACTGGAATGACTGGACTGATGTTGACCAGGACTACGATTTATTACTTGTTTATTGGAACGGCAGTTCCTGGCAGCTTGCGGCATGGTCAGACAATTCTCAGAATGGGGGGGCGGGCCAGACCCCTGAGGAGTCCATCGGAATTACAGCTCCGCTCGAAGGGGTGTATGGCGTGATCGTAGTAAGGTATAGCGCCACCCGTGATGTCTGTTTTCGGATGCATACCTGGCCTCAGTACGGTCTGGATGAGCGCGTGCCGGAACGCAGTCTCAGCTTTCCGGCAGATTCACCCGATGCGATTACGGTAGGGGCCGTTGATGTGGTTTCATACGATCTGGAACCCTATAGCTCCCAGGGCCCTACTCTTGGCCCGGGAGGTGATTGTGATGGAGGGATGGTTAAGCCTGATCTCGTTGCCTATGCCAATGTCGCAACAATGAGCTATGGGGCGCAGGGCTTCAATGGAACATCGGCTGCAACACCCCATGTGGCAGGGGCGGCTGCGTTGCTGAAAGAGGTATATCCATCATATACTGTGAACGACTTGCAGAATTACTTGGAGGCGGAAGCGATCGACTTGGGCGACCCTGGTAAAGACAACCTCTATGGTTCGGGACGTTTATATCTAAGCCAAGCCCCTTATACCATCACTTTTGAAGCCGGCACCGGAGGATCGATAACCGGTGACCTGGTCCAGGTGGTCTCTGATGATGGCGATTGTACGCCTGTGACGGCAGTTCCCAATCAAGGTTACGAGTTCATTGGCTGGAGCGGCGACCATACCGGCACTGAAAATCCGCTGACGATTACCAACGTAACTTCCGACATGACCATTACCGCCGAATTTCAGCAGAGAACCTGCACGATTACTTTTGTAGCCGGTCCCAACGGCAGCATTTCCGGCGACACCGAACAAATGGTCGCTGAAGGCGGCAATTGCTCACCGGTCACGGCTGTCCCTGATTCAGGCTATGTGTTCACCCAATGGATCGGCGATTACACGGGCACTGAAAATCCATTGACCATTTCCAACGTACTGTCGAACATGACGATCACCGCAAACTTTGAAGCAGAGGAAATTGTTATCCCCGGTGGTGATGCTGGTGACGGCGGTGGCGGCGGCGGTGGCTGCTTTGTTGATATTATATCTGATGAAAGGCGAGGTGATAATTAGATCAAACCAATTAAAAGCAGAGCCGGTTCATTCGACCCTGCTTTTTTGCTGAAAACCACACACATCTGGCGGGGAGATCCTATATAAAAATAGGCAGATAAAAAACGGCCAGTTTTAGCACCCGAAACTGACCGGCTTCTTGAAAATCTGAAAGCGCTAAGGTGTTGATTTTATTGTGGTAGGCGGTACTGGATTTGAACCAGTGACTTCCACCGTGTGAAGGTGGCACTCTCCCACTGAGTTAACCGCCCATTATTTTGACGCCGGTTGGAAAAATCGTTCCGTACACGTCGCAAGTAAAAGCTACATATAGAGTTCCACTGCCTTGAAAGTCAAGGATTTTCTGTCGTTTGTACAGCGCAGCGAATGCCCGTTTTGGTGTCGTTTTCAGTTGTTGTGCCTTTGGCCGCACCCCGCTTCTGATGCTCCTGAAATTCTGATTGATAAAGAGGGCGCTCTGATGGCAGAGGTGGATATCGCAGGCGCAGTCGCACGGATTGCGGCTTTGGCGTCAGGGATTGGGTGCGCTGCCGTGACGATGCCGGACAGGGGCTTGACCTTGAACCGTTGCCGCCCCCTACACGCCATGGCGTTGGGCGCAATGCTGTGGTCGGCAGCCCGGTGCTCTGCCAGGGGCGGCGAGTCAAGATCAAACAATGCGGAATCATCCATCAATCCGTCAACAGCATCGGTTGTCCCCACCAGCGCTTCGTCCAGCAGACTCGCCGTATCGGTATCGACACGTTGATTGGATGTGCCGTCGTCTGCAGCGCTCATCTCCTCGATCTCTCTGGGTGTGGGCAGGTCTTTGAGATCTTTAAGGTCGAACAATTCCAGAAAGAGTTTAGAGGTTGCGTAGATCAGAGGTCTGCCGGCAATTTCTTTGCGCCCCAGAACGCGAATCAATTTGCGCTCCAAAAGCTGACGCAAAATGCCACCACAGTCAACACCTCTGATATGTTCGACATCCGCTCGGATAATCGGCTGGTTATAAGCGACGATAGCCAGGGTTTCCAGAGCGGCTTTGCTCAAACGCTGCGGCGATGGCTGCAGCAGGCGTTTAATCCATTCATGATATTCGGGGCGTGTGCGCAGTTGCCATCCGCCGGCGACTTCGGCAAGGCCGAATCCACCACCCCGTGCCTCATACCGATCTGCCAGCGAGTGCAGTGCTGTTTTAATCTCATTGGTGTCGGCCGTTTCCAAAACAGCTTTCAATTTAGCCACGCTCAGCGGCTCATCGGCGACAAACAACAGGCTTTCAATGATATTGCTTAGATTTTCCATATCCCATTTTACTGATAAAAAAGTCGAATTATACCGTTTTGCGCATTCTGGACAACGTGGACCAAATTCAGTTTCATCAGTTCCAACAGGGCAAGAAACGTCGCTACGATAAAGCCTTTTTCGCAGCGTTGAACAAACAGGTCCATGAATACGATGGAGCCCTTCTCC
>JASFGJ010000405.1:0-4582 GCA_050123815.1 Desulfobacteraceae bacterium | reverse complement strand
GCCCTCGGTCCGGTCCGTTGCCATGGGAATCGTCGTGGACACGGGTTTGCGTGATGAACAGCCGGGTAAAAGCGGTCAGGCGCACATGGTCGAGCATCTGATGTTTCAAGGAACCAGCAACCGAGACTCCCTGCAGATCGCACGCTTGATGGACGAGGCCGGAGGCCGCATCGGCGGCTTTACGACCAGGGATTACACCTGTTATGCGGCGACGGTTCTGGACGACTACCGCACTTACGCCCTGGAGCTGCTCGGCGATATCCTGTTGAACTCACGGTTTCTACCCGGGGACATCGAAAAGGAAAAAAAGACCATCCTGAGAGAGATCGACGCACAGTATGACATGCCTGACAACAGGGTCGATACACTTCTTAAAGCGCATACATGGAACGGGCACCCCTTGGGAATGCCCGTTACCGGAATACCGGAAACCATCAGCTCCCTGACTCGTGATGACGTTGTGAATTTCGTTGATACCCACTATCTGCCCCAACGCCTGATCATCGCAGCGGCCGGCAATATCGAGCACCACGATTTTGTGGCCCAGGTGCAGGATGCCTTCTGGCCAATGCTGGGAGACCCCAAGCCCTTGTGCAGCCGGCCACTGAAATATCATTCCGGCGTGGCCGTGGCCCATATGCCGGTGACCCAGGCGTATTTTTCCATCGGTCTCAAGGCGCATCCGTTCGCGCATCCGGAAAGGTATGGACTGCACATTTTCAACAAGATCCTGGGTGACGGCATTAGCTCAAGGCTGTTCCGCCGCATCCGAGAGGACCAGGGCCTGGTTTATGAGATCGGCTCCCACTACCATGCCTATCGCGATGGCGGCTTGATGGTTATTGAAGGCAGCACCAAACCCGAATGCTTCCAACAAGTACTGGCACAAACGCTTGATGCCCTATCACAACTCATCATGGGACATGATCCTGTGCAGAGCGAAGAGCTTGTACGCGCAAAAAACCAAATCAAAGGCCAGCACCTGATCGCCTCGGAAGATACCAACACCCGCATGAGCCGGCTGGCGACCCAGGAGCTTTATTTTGGCCAATATATTTCAAAGGAAGATATTGTGGCGCAAATTGAAAAAATTGATATGAAATACATAGAAGATATTACACAAAAGAGCCTGATGCAAAACCTGGATAAAATTTCCGTTGCCGTTGTGGGGCCGAAAAAGCCATGGCGGTACGATGACCTGGCAAAAGAGACGCTGCAGGAAAATCGAAATTGTTTTCAATGGAATTGAATGCTGCAAAGAAACTAATTGTTTGAAAAGGAGAAGGCATATGGAACTCGATCCGTCCGTTAAAAGAAATTGGATAGAGATACAAAAGAACTACAGTGTTCCGGTCAATGCCATAGGGGTGAAAATTGATCCCAAGGATGAAAAAACGCTCAAAGTTTGGAAGGAAGAGGGGATCGATCAGTTCCTGCACCGATAGTTGCTGGTTGTGCAAACGATTATCTGCCCGGCCAGAACCGGAAAGTGTGCTGTTACGAGATAAATCCGTCGATTGGAAAGAAATAGAAATAAGCGAGGAATCATAGAATGAGTAGTGAAAGAATTCTGATTGTTGAAGACAGCCCAACCGCCATGTTGCAGATCACAACGATATTACAGGACAAAGGCTACAAGCTTTTACACGCCGTGGATGGTGAAGAGGCGCTGCAGAAAGCTGCCGATGAGCTGCCGCACCTGATCGTGCTCGATGTTATTCTACCGAAGAAAAACGGGTTTCAGGTGTGTCGACACCTCAAAAAAACGACGCAAACGAAGGGCATCAAAATTTTGATGCTGACCAGCAAAACCCAGGAAAGCGACCGTTTTTGGGGACTCAAGCAGGGGGCGGACGATTACATGACCAAACCCTTTGAACCCGGTGATCTCCTCCAAAAGGTCGATGAGCTGTTGCATTAGGACCGGCAGGTGATCACAACGCCCCGTTCCATTGTCAGCAGTTCAACTTGTATAAGACTTCAGGAGGTTATTGCCAATGAAACGCTTCAGCACATGGCTTGGAAAAGTCAAAAACAGGTTGCCGCACAGGTTTGTCGCCGGCCGCATCCACCGCAAACAGCTGGCGGCTTTACTGGTCATCGCCCTGATCCCGCTGTTGGGCCTGGGTGTTGCGTCTTATAGCATCGCCACTCATTTATTGATGGACAAGGCCACGAAACAACTGGAGGGTATTCGCAAATTGAAAAGCAGCACGGTTCAAGCGTTTTTTTCCGAGCGGCGCAAAGACCTGGGGCAGCTGGCGGATACCTTGGCCCGTTTGTACGAAATGGGTGAAGACAAAATGTCCGCCAAGAATCGGTCAGCGGTGAAGCCCACGGAGCGCACACGTACCAGAACGCTCAAAGCGGTCGTCTCCCCCCGTCTTAAAGACAGGAAAATCGACATGATCAGAAATTACCGCGACCAGTCAGGTTTTGAAAATATCTATCTGATCACGAACCTGGGGTATGTGTTTCATTCGGCCAATCATGGGCCGGACCGCTACACAAACCTGTTAACAGGTCCCTTCAAGCACACCAACTTAGCCCGCCTGGTGGCCAAAGTTCTGAAAACCAAAAGCTTTGGCATGTCCGACTTTGAAAACTACATGCCCGCGCAACATGAGCCCGCTGCGTTTATGGCCCAGCCGGTGATTTCCAGCGGGCAGGCGAAGTTCATCGTTGCCGCCCGATTTTCCATCAGCCAGATCAACGCCGTTGCCGAGGATCGCACCGGTTTGGGGCGGACGGGGGAAACCTACTTTGTCGGTACCGACAAAATGCTGCGCAATAATTCCCACCGCTTGAGGGCCCAAAAGATCATGACGTCGATGTTAAGTCCCGAGCATACCATCGACACCGAAGCCACACATAGCGCTTTTAATGGAACCAGCGGCACTAAGGTAATGAAAAATTACACCGGTGTGACGACCCTGAGTTCCTGGCAGCCGCTGACCATTGCCGATCCCACCCCGGTAAATCCCGATGGTATCCGCTGGGCGTTGGTTACAGACATCGAAGCCGATGAAATTCGTGAACCCATACAAACGTTTACGTATGCCTTGGCCGGCGCAATGGGGGTGGCGGTCCTTCTGGTCATTGGCGGTGCGTTTGTGCTTTCCGGTGGATTGACACGTCAGATCCACCACATCATGGAGGTGTTGAATGACATCGGTGTGGGCGACTTCACTGCGCGTTGCCGGGTTGTCAGTCGCGACGAGTTAGGCCTGCTCGCCGAATCACTCAATGCCATGCTGGATAACACGCTGGACTTCATTCAAAGCAGCGATGAGCGCGATAAGCTGCAAGGTTCGATCATGAAACTGCTGACGGACATCAGCGCTCTGACTGAAGGTGACCTGACCATCCGTGCCGAGGTAACCGAAGATATGACCGGCGCCATCGCTGATTCATTCAATACGATGGCCGAGCAACTCAGCCGGCTCGTAAGCAATGTTAAAAAGTCTACCCTGGAAGTTAGTTCTACCTCCCGCACGGTAAGTGAAAGCACCATTAAACTGGCCCGCACCAACGATGAACACGCCAAACGGATCAACGGGATGATCAAGGCCATTGAGCAGATGTCCCTATCGATCCAACTGGTGTCCGAGCACGCCTCCCAGTCGGCCGAAGTATCCGAGCAAGCCAAGCAAAACGCGCTCAGCGGCGCCGATGCCGTGCGGCAGACCAACAAGGCGATGAATGCCATTCGTGAACGCGTCCAGGAAGCAGCAAGGGCCATCAAGCGTCTTGGTGAGAGCTCTCAGGAAATCGGCAACATCGTCCAGATCATCAACGACATTGCCGACCGGACGTCGATTCTGGCCCTGAACGCATCCATCCAGGCCGCCATGGCGGGTGATGCCGGGCGGGGCTTTGCCGTCGTCGCCGAAGAGGTCCAACGCCTGGCGGAACAGTCCGCCAATTCCACCAAGCAGATCGAAACCCTGGTCAAAACCATTCAGGGTGAAATCAACGAGGCCGGCACACGTATGGAAGACAGTATCCAGCGAGTGGTCGACGGTACACAGTTGGCCAACGGCGCCCACGGCAAGTTGGAGGATATCGAAACCGTCTCCACGCAACTGGCCGAGCTGGTCCAGGCGATCTCCATGGCGGCCAAAGAACAGGCTCTCTCTTCGGAGAACATATCGACCACAATGAAAAAGGTAGGCCAGGTCAGTAAACAGGCATCGCTGCAAGGACGACAGACAGCGCTTTCCATTACCAATCTGGCGAAGACTTCGGAGCAACTTCGCGAATCGGTGGAAGCCTTCACGTTGGCAGAGGAGATCCCTGAAGAAGATGATGATGACCTTGAAGTGCTGCAAGAGGTCGCTTGAAAGGAGTAGTGCCGATGAGTCCTGCCGCAAACACTATCGATACCAAGTTTTACCGCAAATCATCCCAGGGCCTTCGTGGAACGGTGAAATTGGATCCCGACACCGCAAAAGTATTTGCCGTCATTGATGAGAATCTTCAATTGTCAAGGGTGGCGCAGTTGGCCGACGTCAGTGCGGCTGTTGCGTGGAAAGCCATAGCCAAACTGACGCATTTGGGACTGATCGAAGATGCAGACAAT
>JASFGJ010000404.1:0-4587 GCA_050123815.1 Desulfobacteraceae bacterium | reverse complement strand
ATGCCGATGTGCTGCTGCCCTCGGCCACCTACCTGGAAAAAGCCAGCATGATCAGCACGGGCAAGGGGCTCAAACCACAGTTCTGTATTCGGGACAAAGCCATCGATCCGCATAACGAGGCCCGCCCCGACTGGTGGATATTCCGAAACCTGGCGGAAAAACTGGGCGTCGGAAACTACTTTCCCTTCCAGGAGATAGAAGAATTCTGGCAGTGGCAATTGGACGGCACCGGTGTCAGCCTGGATGAGTTGAGGGCCAAGGGCGTCGTACCCCTGACCGACAAGCCCATCTGGTTCGACCGCATGCACGATCTGAAGTTCAAGACGCCGTCAGGCAAAATCGAGCTGATCTCCTCCCATCTGGAAGAAAATGGTTTTGAATCGCTCAAGCCGTACGAGCGGCCGAGCCGGCCGGAGCCGGGATCCTTCCGGCTTGCGTTCGGCCGAAGCCCGGTCCACACCCACGGCCGTACGCAAAACAATCCCTATCTCAATGAAATCATGTCGGAAAACACGTTGTGGATCAATGCGGACCAGGCCGCCCAGCTGGGCATCAAGGACAAGGACCTGGTGAAAGTGACGTCAGCGGACGACAGCCACTCGGGCACCATCAAAGCATATGTAACCCAATTCATCCATCCGGAGGTGGTCTTCATGGTCCACGGCTTCGGCCGCAAGGTGCCGTGGCAGACCCGCGGTTACAACAAGGGGTTGGCCGACTATCGCTTCGAAACCGGGCTGCTGCACAATTACGACCCGGTCGGCGGCGCCAATGCGTTGCTGGAATGCATGGTCAAGGTGGCCAAAGCCGACGAAAACTGAAGATGACAGCCCATTCGCTTTTTATTGATGTTTGACCCTATTGGAGGATATCCCCATGAGCAAATATTTTCTATACCAGAACAGCAAACGCTGCATCGGCTGCTACAGCTGCGAAGTGCATTGCAAAGCAAGCAAATCACTGTCCGTCGGCCCCCGGCTGACCCAGATTATTCCGGTCGGCCCCAAACTGATCAACAACTTGCCACGCATGGCGTATGTCTATATGCCATGTTATCATTGCGAAAAGCCGTGGTGCGTTTCGGCCTGTCCCACCGGAGCCATGCAGAAGCGCAGCCAGGATGGTATCGTTTATGTGGATGAGGCCCTGTGCGTGGGCTGCAAAAGCTGTATCCTGGCCTGTCCCTGGGCCGCGCCCCAATGGAATGCAGAAACCGGAAAAGTCAACAAATGTGACTATTGCAAGGACCGCATCGACCAGGGGTTGAAACCGGCTTGCGTCACCAAATGCATTACCCAATGCCTCCATTTTGGTGAGGCGGGTGACGAAGAACTGAATGAGCGGCGGCATCACTTTGCCAAATTAGTCGCATCATTTGGATAGACAAGGAAATAAATCTGATGAGTGATACAATCTGCCCCGTTCATGATACTGTTCAGTCGTTGACGCAACGCCTCGACTCCGGTGCATTGACCACGCCACGTTCCCGATACACAGCGACACGGATGCTGGGTTTGCTGAATGCCGTCGCTTGCGGAACCGCCGCAGACGATGCTTTGAAAAAGATCCACGGCTACGCCCAAGAGTTGGCCGATTCGACCGATGGTGATCAGAGCCGGATCGTCGGCGGGCTGGTTCTGGACGCCTTGCGCGACCATGCGGAGACATTCGCCGCTCATGTAACATCCCGCAACTGCGTCACAGGCGACTGTGTCACTTTAACGCCTGCACCCTGCCAAATGGCCTGTCCGGCGGGCATCGACGTGCCCGCCTACATCTCCTTGATCGGACAGGGACGCTATGCGGAGGCCATCGATGTGATCCGGCGCGTCAATCCCCTGCCCTGGGTTTGTGGTCTTGTGTGCACCCGGCCCTGTGAATCGGCCTGCGTGCGAGGCCAATTCGACGCACCGGTCTCCATCAAATTCCTCAAGGCCTTTGCCGCTGAAAAGGCCATGTCCGAAGGCAACTATGTCAATCCGCCCAAGGCACGATACAACCACAAAAAGGTGTGCATCATCGGCGCCGGACCGGCGGGATTGACTGCCGCCTACTACCTGGCACTCAAGGGATATGGGGTTCGCGTGATCGAAGAACTGCCCTTTGCCGGCGGCATGCTGATGGTGGGTATCCCGCGTTACCGGCTGCCGCAGGAGGTGATTGACCGGGAAGTGGAGATGATCAGGTCCTTAGGTGTGGAGTTTGAATTCAACACCCGCTTTGGCTGGCGCCTGCACATGAATCAGCTGCGCAAAGAGGGATTTGGCGCCTTTTTGTTCACCATTGGCGCGCACAAGTGCAGCCCCATGCGGATACCCGGTGAAAATGATTATGCCGAAGTATACACCGCGGTCAGCTTTCTGCGGGAGGTGGCTCTGGGGGAAGGCAAAAAACCAGGCCGACGCGTGGTGGTTATCGGTGGCGGGAATGTGGCCGTGGATTCCGCCCGAACCTGTATTCGCCTGGGATGCGAAGAAGTCGTTCTGGCCTATCGACGCAGCCGGATAGAAATGCCCGCCGATCACGAAGAGATTGACCATGCAGAAGAAGAGGGTGTAAAGTTATCACTGCTCACCATTCCCCTGGAAATCACCGGAGAGGACTATCGGGTGACGGGGGTGCGGTTTATCAAGGCCAAGCTGGTACCGGTAGAGGGCAGCCGACGCAAAAGACCGGTTCCCATCGAAGGAAGCGAGTTCTTCATGCCGGCCGATGCCGTCATCGGCGCGGTTGGTCAACGCATTGACCATGTCATCATGAATGACCTGCCCGATTTGCAGTGGAGCCGCTGGGACACGATCGAAGCCGATCCGGTCATCATGCAGACCAGTCTGGACGGTATGTATGCAGCAGGTGACGTGGTCACCGGCCCGGATACCGTGATCGGCGCCATCGCCGGCGGCAAGCGCGCGGCAGAAGCGATCCACCGCCAGCTGTCTGGTCTTGAGCAACCGAAGCTGGCGCCCGTTCCGAAGCGTTATGAGCAGATGCCGATGACCGAACTGGACGCCGCCGAAAAAATGGAGAGACAACGGCCGCAAATACCAATGCTGAACATGATCCGGCGCAAAGTGACGTTTCAACAAGTGGAGCTGGGCTATGACGGACAAACCGCGCGAACGGAAGCCGGTCGCTGCCTGCGCTGCGATGTGTGCGTCCGCTGCGGTACCTGTGCCCGTACCTGCCGGGAGATGATGAAAATCGATGCCTTGCAGCTTGACTATTTAGAAGCGAACACCCACTCGGGCACCGATTTTCGTCATACAGCGCAGCAGTGCATCCTCTGCGGTGCCTGTGCCGTCAATTGCCCCACCGGTGCGATGCGTGTCGAAGACCGGGGAGAAGAGCGATTATTGCTGATGTGCGGCACGATATTGAACCGTCAGCCCCTGGTACGCTGCGGAACCTGCGGAGAGCCTCTGGGAACCCAGCGCCATCTGGACTATGTGGCGGCCCAATCCGGAGAAACAAACCCGACGGTTGTGCATTCCATGGGATGCCCGGTCTGTGCCCGAACGGCCTGGAGCAGGACCACGCCCGACAGGCTTGCTTTTCAGCCGTAGTCGCCATAATATTTAAGCAATATTGAAATCCGTCCCCTTTGGGACGCTTGCAAAGGTCGTAACGCCATGGCTAAAATTCTGGCCTTAGATGATATGGAGGACGCCGCGAATCTCATCCAGCGCATTTTAAAACGCCTGGGACACGACGTGAGCGCCTTCAGTGACGAAGAAGATGCTATCCGGTTCGCTGCCGATCACCCCATCGATCTGGCAATCCTTGACATTAAATTGAAGAAGATGAATGGTGTGGAGGTATTGGAAGAGCTCAAACAAATGCATCCGCAAATGAAGGCTATCATGCTGACCGGGTATCCGACCATGGAAACCGCCAAGGCCTCCCTAAAACTCGGCGCCAGCGACTACTGCGTCAAACCCATCGATAACGACGAGCTGGAAGCCAAGGTGACCAAAGCCCTGTCAGAATGAACACTAGTGTTGTGTCCCGGAACTATGAGACATATTCGCTGGTTATTGTTTCAGCAAAAATGCCAAATGACAAAATCCAAATGTCAAATGGCGGATGAGGACCGATTATATATAATATCGGTAGAATACCTTCATTTGACATTTGGGCTTTGGCATTGGGATTTGAATGCTGTGGTGCCGCTTTGGTTTTGAAACCACTTCTACTCTTGAGGGATCTGCTTTGCCAGGTAGTAGAAGTATATCTGGACGAAACGCCCGGATATGGTATCGGGTAGAGAAAAGCGCAAGAGCGGTTCCTTCATGAGAAATCCTGAGTAGACAAAAAAGACCTCATTGGATAGGCGATGTAGGACAGACGCCACACCGGATTTCTCGACAAGTTCATCTGAGACCCCATACAGGCGGCAAGCGATGGGCCGGTGATCATAAATCAGACAACTTTTTTCAAGGCTCAGCGGACAGAGATTTGAGTTATCCGGTTTTTGGTACAAAACAGCATCGTTGGCGGGCACATCGGATTTGCGCTGTTGACGCTCGGTTGCCTCTGTGGCAGCGCGGGATATTGAAAGGGCGCGACGGACGACCGCCATTCGTTGCT
>JASFGJ010000403.1:0-4591 GCA_050123815.1 Desulfobacteraceae bacterium | reverse complement strand
CGCTATCCTCAGGCAATCCATTAACAAAAGTCCGGTCGATCTTCAGGTAGTCCAGCGGAAATCGCTTGATATAGGCCAACGACGAATAGCCTGTACCGAAATCATCCATGGCCGATGTCACGCCCAGCTCTTCCAGGTGTTTAAAATTTTCGATCGCCGCGGCACTGTTCTGGAGGAATAGGTTTTCTGTGATTTCCACACAGAGCTCAAGTCCTATGTCAGAGGCTTGTTCTACCGTGGCCTCGATGGTCTGTCGAAATGGCTTTTCGCAGAAGTAGATGGGTGACACATTCACCGACAGCCAGAATGACCGGGGCCGTTGCCTCCAGGAGGCGGCATGTTCCAGTACGGTATTGAAGAGCCAGTCGGTGATTGGACGAATCAGTCCGGTCTGTTCGGCAATGGGAATAAATTCGGCGGGTTCGATGTCACCCAAATCCGGATTTTGCCAACGCAGCAAGGTTTCGGCGCCGACCAGTGCGCCATCGGTCAGCCGGATGATTGGATGGTAGACCGGATAGAGCTCGCCGCTTTCCAGTGCGTGCCTGAGTCGGGTCTCCATGGCTATTTTTTCCTGGATCTTCTTGTTCATTTCCGAGGTGAAGAAGCAGAAGGTGTTTCGCCCCAAGAGCTTGGCTTCATACATGGCGATGTCGGCATGGCTCATTAGCGTACCAACGTCCCTGCCGTCATCCGGGAAGAGGGCGATGCCAAGACTCAAGGTGATGATGATTTCACGGCCGTTCAGCTTAAAGGGAGATTGCACAGAGGCAACCACACGGTTCAGGATAACCTTCAAATCTTCGATTGGATTTTGAAGATCGGGCACCAGGGCTATGAATTCGTCACCGCCTAAACGACACAGGGTGTTTTCGGCGCGCAGCTGGCTATGGATGCGTTTGGCGACCTGGATCAGCAGGTCGTCACCGAAGGCATGGCCCAGGCTGTCGTTGACCGTCTTGAAGTTATCCAGATCGATGTAGATGATCCCGATGCGGCTTTGGTAGCGGTTTGCGTGCTGCAGCATTTGCTTCAGTCGGTCGAACGCCAGAAAGCGATTGGGCAGACCGGTCAGCTGATCGTGGGTGGCCTGCTCCAACAACTTCTGTTCGAACGCCTTGCGTTCCGTAATGTCTTCCTTAACCGCCAGATAATGAGTGGTAACGCCGTTTGCATCCCGAATCGGTGCGATGACGGTTGACTCCCAGCAGGACTTGCCGTCTTTTCGTCGGTTGCGGAACTCACTTTTCCAGATATTGCCGCTGAGGAGTTTCTCCCGGATCTGGTCCATCTTTTTGGGATTATCTATCTTGCCGCCGAAGATGTGTGTCTCCTTGCCGATTACCTCATCCCGGTCATATCCCATGACTTCACAGAACTTCGGGTTGACATATTCGACACGTCCATCAAGATCGGTAATCACCACGGATACCGGGCTTTGCTCCACTGCCAGGGAGAGTTTTTTCAGTTCATGATTGGTGTGTTGCCGTTGTCGTATCTCTTCCGCCAGGCGCTGATTGGCGGAAAGCAGTGCTTTGCGATCGATTTCGATCTCATTCATCATTGTATTGAAACACTTCGTCAGATGCCCCAGCTCGTCAGGCGAACAGATTGGTACTTGATGAGTGAAATCGCCGACAGCAATACGCTCCGCCCCCTTTTTCAGGGCATTCACCGGGTTGAGTACGTAAAGTTTGAAAATGATGAAGATATAACCTGCGAGCCAGAGCACGATAACCCCGAAGATCTTCATTAGATCGATTACCACATGGCGGGTGTCTTCGATCATCCGTGAGGTATCCAGCCCAATGACGACCCGCCCCAGTTTTTCGCCATTGTCGACGATGGGGAAGGCACGGGTCGTGACGGGATCGGATGGGTTGTGGTTATCACTATTTGGTGAATCGAGCTGAGAGACCCATTGGGCGAGTTGTTGGGGGTCAATGCCTGAGGGTAGATAGGTGGTCATCGGCAGGCCGTCCGGTGAAAGTATCTGGGCGAATCGCACATCCTCATCGTCACTGATCTGGCTGATGTAGCGATCCAACGTGGTGACGTTGTAAGAATAGATGGCTTCAGGGCTGATCAGCGCAATAAAACGACCGATGGCATTGATTTTGCTGATCAACTTGTGTTCCAAAAGCGTCTGTTGCGCAGAGTAGACGTAATAGGCTGACCCACCGAGTGTCAGCAACAGTACAACGCTGATCCAGAACAGAAAGCGGGCGCGAAGGCTTCGATGCACGGCCGTGCCTTTGGGGTGGTGTTTGCCATTTTGGTGCTCATCGCCCATAGACAGCTTCAACAATCTTTCGGTGCGGGTCGTAGTCCTTGTTCGTGACGGGGTTAAAGGCGCTCAATCGAGCCTGATCGAGAATTTTTCTGCCTTCTTCGCTATGTTTGAGATTGACTAATAGTGTCTGCAGTCGTTGTTTGAGCTCAGCGGTCATCTCCTGTTTGACAGCCCATGGCAGATGCGGAAGCGGCCGGCTGACCGCAATCACTTCGAGCTGATTGACGTCGATTTTGGAGGTAACCACAGGCATACGGCGCGCCACTTCACCGGCACCACCGGCGTCGGCGCGCCGCAGGTAGGTGGCCAATATGGCATTCGGCGGGTTGATGGCATAGACTTCCTCGTAATCCCGTTTCGTCAGGCCTGCCTGGCGCAACAGGTACGTGGGGACGATGTAGCTCATCATTGCGCGCGGGCCGCCGCCAAACAGGATCTTTTTCCCTTTTAGTTCGTTGAGTTGCCGAATACCCGAGTCTTTTCGGACATAAATAGCGCCCCTGATGGTCGCTTCACCGAACTCCTCATTCTGCACAATCGCGTCGTAGGCCAGATCGTCGTGGGCGCTGATGTAGTCGAAGGGATTGAGATGGACCAGGTCGTAACGGCGTTGTTTCAGGTTCGATAGAAACGTGTCGAAGTTGGGCGACATCTCCATCGATACCGGTATTCCGAGTTTTTGCTCTATGTGACGGGAAAGGGAGCGGAAGAGCCTGGCAGTGATTGCCGCATCTCGACGAGGGAATATGCCAATGACCAGCGGTTCGGCTGCGTTGGCCATCGTACTGCAAAAGAGAAGAATCATCAGCAGCAGCCGGGCGGTGATGTTGCGTACACCAGTGGAGAGCGGCGAAGAGGAATCTCGACTGAGCGCTGAAAGAACTGCCATATGACGCCCCAATATGCAAAATACCATACAGATGATTGGATTTCAATATATCGGTCAAATGTAAATATGTCAAAAAAAAACCCGGAATTATTGACTTTGAAGCATAAAAACAGCGCAATTATCTAAAAGTACATCAATATATCTATTACTATATGGTAGTAAAAAGATCATTGGCTGCCAGGATATCGTGTCCGAAAGTAGTGCCTACCCAGAAATACCATTCTCCTCTCCCCCTTTAGGGGGAGAGGCTGGGTGACCCTCTCCCTCAAGGGAGAGGGAATAAATGGATGGACACTAATTAGTGATGGAAAAGAGGTTAGAAGTGGTTCCAATCAAATTATTTTGAGCATATTCTCATTTTATCGGTTGACAACCGATCCGTTTGAACTTACTTATGGGCATATGCTCATTATGTTCAGGGAGGGACTATCATTGGTAAGACCGCGAAAATGCAGAAGAGTGGGAGCCACGCCGGATATAACTTACTTTAAGCCGCGCGGTGTTCCGCTAAGTGAACTCAATGAGGTCCATCTTTCTGTAGACGGATATGAGGCTCTGCGTTTGGCCGACCTCCAGGGCTTGAAGCATGAGGACGCGGCTGCTCAAATGCAGGTTTCACGTCAGACGTTCGGGCGGGTGCTTTCCCAGGCCCGGCAGACCGTGGCCGATGCGCTGGTTTCGGGTTTTGCCTTGCGCATTCGTGGGGGGGACTATGCGCTGAGTCACGAAATGGATGCCCGGGCGTCGGCATCGGAAACATTCCAAGATAATGCCGATGTTTTACCGGAGTCACCGCGGAAAAGCACTGGTCCGCAAGACTCCGAATCCTATGCAACGGAGGTAAAAATGGAAAAAATTGCCATCACCAGCGAGGGGCCTACTCTGGACGATACTGTGGATCCCCGTTTCGGGCGGGCGGCTGGTTTTATTGTGGTGGATCCCCAAACCCTTGAATTCGAGTACATCGATAACGGCGCCAGCCAGACCTTGGCCCAGGGGGCCGGGATTCAGGCGGCCGAGAATGTCGTCCGGGCTGGGGCCAACGTTTTGCTGACAGGGTATGTGGGTCCCAAGGCATTTTTGGCTTTGGAGGCCGGCAAGATCAAAGTGGCCCAAAATCTGGAGAATATGAGCGTTCGCCAGGCTGTGGAACGTTATAAAAAAGGAGAGGTTGAGTGGGCTGCCGCTCCCAACCGAATGGGGCACGGACGATGAAGGTCGCAATTGCCAGCGGAAAGGGCGGTACCGGAAAAACCACTGTTTCGGCCTCATTGGCCACGGTCTGGCCGAATCCCTTATATGCGATGGATCTGGATGTAGAGGAGCCCAACCTGCATCTGTTCCTAAAACCCGACATCCATGGAGAGGAAAAGGCCTTCATGGAAGTGCCCGAGGCCGATGAAAGCAAG
>JASFGJ010000402.1:0-4599 GCA_050123815.1 Desulfobacteraceae bacterium | reverse complement strand
GTTTACGATCCACAACATTCATACGGTCAAAACCACCCTTGATCACATCGAGGACCGCGGCATCGATGCGGCCGCATTCTGGCAGCATCTCTACTTCACCAACTATGCCGACAATTACGTAACCGCGCGGAACACCAATCCGGTGGACTTTCTGGTCAGCGGGGTCTTTGCGGCTCATTTTGTCAATACCGTCAGTCGCCGCTTTCTGGAAGAAATTGCCGAAGGACGGCACGATTTTATCGAATATCATTTGCGCAATCAGCTGATCAACAAGGTAAAGGCCGGGGTGGCCGCAGGGATACTCAATGCGCCGGATCCAGGCTACAACCCGAGTGAGGACAAATACCTGCAACATCGCTACGGCCCGGACTCGCACCAGGAGGCCAAAGCCAAAAACAAACTGGCATTGCAGAAGATGCTCGGACTCGACGAAAATGCCGAAGCCCCCGTCTTTTTCTGGCCCTCGCGTCTCGATCCGGTCCAGAAGGGGTGCCAATTGCTGGCGGATATTTTCTACATGATGCTGTCCAAGTACTGGGATAAAAACCTGCAGGTCATCTTTGTGGCGGACGGCGACTACCAGCAGGTGTTCAGGGACATCGTCAACCATCATCAATTCCACAGCCGCGTAGCGGTCTGCGATTTTTCCGAGCGGCTGGAGCACCTGGGCTACGGCGCGGCCGATTTTGTCCTGATGCCGTCGCTGTTCGAACCTTGCGGCCTGCCGCAGATGATCGGCCAGATCTACGGCGCCTTGCCGGTGGCTCACGATACCGGCGGCATCCACGACACCGTGACCCATTTCGACAACTCCGGCGGTCGGGGCAGCGGCTTTAAATTTGAAATCTACGACACGTCCGGATTGATGTGGGCCATCGATCGTGCGATGGATTTTTACGCCTTGGAGCCGGCAAAAAAGGCACAGGCAATTTCCCGCATCATGACACAGGCCCTGGAGACCTTTAATCACGAAGTCAACGCCGGCCAGTACATCGATCTGTACGAACAGATGCTGGACAGGCCTTTAATTGTTTAAACAAAATTGATGCTGACCAAAAACGACCAACAACGACTCCGACGTTTCATCGCACAGGATCCTCATCTGAAGCCCTACGAAGCGGTCATCGCCAAGCGTATGGCGCACATCCGCCAAATGGTCAAGCGCCTGGTCCCGGATGGGCGGACGTTGGCCGAGTTTGCCTCCGGGCACGAATATTACGGCCTCCATTTTCGCGACGGCCGATGGATTTTGCGGGAGTGGGCCCCCAATGCCACCGCCATCCACCTGATCGGCCCGTTCAGTCAGTGGGCCGCCCGGGACGATCTGGCCCTGCAGCGCATCAACGCCCGGGGCGATTGGGAGATTCAACTGCCGGCCGACAGCCTCGCGCACGGCGATCTGTATCGCCTGCATCTTCAATGGCCCGACGGCGCCGGCGATCGCATTCCCGCCTGGGCCCGCCGGGTGGTCCAGGACCCGCACAGCCTGATCTTCAATGCCCAGGTGTGGCGCCCGGACACCGCCTATGCCTGGCAAACCCCTCAATTCACGGTACCGAAATCCCCACGGCTGATTTACGAGGTACATGTGGGCATGGCCCAGGAGGCCGAGGCGGTGGGCAGCTATGCGCAGTTTACCCGGGATGTGCTGCCCAGGATTGAGGCGGCGGGCTACAATACGCTCCAGATCATGGCCGTTCCCGAACACCCCTACTACGGCTCATTCGGCTATCATGTCTCCAGCTTTTTTGCCGCCTCATCCCGTTTCGGCCCGCCGGAAGATCTCAAGGCTTTGATCGATACGGCCCACGGCATGGGCCTGACCGTTTTGATGGACCTGGTTCACTCCCATGCGGTCACCAACGAAGTCGAAGGCATCAGCCGGTTCGACGGCAGCGAATATCAATATTTTCACGCCGGCCAACGGGGGCGCCACACGCTCTGGGATTCGCGCCTGTTTGACTACGCCAAACCGGAAGTACTTCATTTTCTGCTCTCCAATTGCCGTTTCTGGCTGGATGAGTTCCACGTGGATGGTTTCCGCTTTGACGGGATTACCTCCATGCTCTACTCCCATCACGGGCTGAGCAAGGCGTTTACTTCTTACGAGGATTACTTCGATGCCAGCGTGGATGACGACGCCCTGGCCTATCTGACCCTGGCCAACCGGGTGATTCATCAGGTCCGCCCGGATGCCGTCACCATTGCCGAAGATGTGAGCGGCATGCCGGGTCTGGCGCTGCCCTGGGAAAATGGCGGGATCGGTTTCGACTACCGGTTCGCCATGGGGGTGCCCGACCATTGGATCAAGCTGACCAAGGATACCCTGGATGAGGCGTGGCACATGGGCGGGCTGTGGTTTGAGCTGAACAATCGCCGCCATGACGAACGGACCATCTCCTATGCCGAGTCCCATGACCAGGCGCTGGTGGGCGATCAAACTTTGATCTTTCGCCTGGTGGGCGCGGCCATCTACGATCACATGCACATCGACGACGACCACCTGGACGTTTCGCGCGGCATGGCCCTGCATAAAATGATTCGTTTGATCACCCTGGCCACCGCGGGCCACGGGTATCTCAATTTCATGGGCAACGAATTCGGCCACCCCGAGTGGATCGATTTTCCACGGGAGGGCAACAACTGGTCTTACCGCTATGCCCGGCGGCAGTGGCGCCTGGCCGATGATCCCCAGTTAAAATATCGCCAGTTGGCCCGATTCGATCGCAGGATGATTGCCCTGGCGACAGCCCACGACCTCTTGTCCGCCGAAGCGGCATCGCTTTTATGGGAGCACGATCAGGACAAGGTGTTGATCTTTCAACGGGGCGCCCTGCTGTTTGCCTTCAACTTTCATCCGGACAAGTCATACAACGACTACCGGTTTCCGGCACCGCCGGGTCGCTACGCCATCGTCTTGAATTCGGATGACACAGAGACCGGCGGCCATGCGCGGGTGGACAACACCCTGCCCCACGTCACCCTGCCCGCTGAAAGCGCCGACCAGCCACCGCATCGATTGAGTCTCTATCTGCCCAGCCGGACAGCGCTGGTACTTGCTTCAAAATAGAAGTGAGCGAAAACCTTAAAAAAGACCCGCAGGTTCCTTTTCCAAGAAAAAATGAGAACCCTGGATTCTCTTTTTTCGAAGTAATCATGCCTTACAGCAGGTATGGATTTTTAAGATGGGAGGACGGTCAAGCGCTCCAGCGATCATCGTAGCCAAAATCGTAGGAATCATCGTCATACCTATCTTCAAAATCTTCAATCAGTTGGAAGTAAGTGACTTTAAGCCATAATTCTCCATCCTTTTCAGCCAGCATGCCGGAAACTTCCACTTCTTCATCGATGTGATTGCTTAATTTTGTTCCCTTTTTGTCCATTACCACAAGGTAGTCGTTCTCCCCGTCGTAAATGACAAGGCCCATATCACCGTCTCCCAATACCACCTCTTCCACGAATCCCTCTACGGTAATGATGTTTTCTTTTTGAATTCCTTTTCTGGCCATTTTGCCCTCTCCAATTATCTATTGTTGACTATACCGGGTGAATTTTGGGGCACCCAACGTAAACAAAAGCAAAAGTTGTGCCTTGTCTGAATGAGTCGGTTGTAGATGTCACGATCCTTTTTTCTTACAGATGATCAACAGATTGCCGTCATAGGTCAGAATACCCAGCATGATGGCGCACACCAAACGGTAGATATCCACATCGTAATAGCGGCCGCCGGCCATGGGGTTGGGTACCAGCGGGTCGGCCACCTGGACGGTGCGATTCTCTTTGCAGTAGCCGGACAGCACCACAAAGTGGCCGCAGGAGTGGCCGCGGATATCATCCGCAACCCACTTGCCGCGGCGTTCAACTTCGCGGGCATCGTTATACAGATAAGTGGCGCTCAAACCGGTGAGGATGGGGGTGCCGGACTTGAGGTGAGTTCGAATAAGCACCGGAGTGATCACCTTGAACTTGAGCCGTCCCCCTAACGCGAGATAATCCAGGTAGGCGCAGGTGACCTCTTCGAAACCGGGAATCTCTTTTTTATGCGGCAGCTGGGCCTTGAGTTTTTCCCTGATCCGGGCTGTGTCGAGGTCCTTCCAGGTGGGATCGAATACCTTTAAATTATAAGGCAAAATGGTGGTTTGATAGCCCCGGCGCAAGGCATGAATGGCAAGATAGACGGCCAATGTGCCGCCTTCTTGCCATTGGGGAACCTCGGTGATGACGTCATCCAGGGCGATGGCATCCCCATAGTACCGGTAAAGTGCATGGAGACAAGTAGGGCCGCAGGTAGTGGCGTCGGGCTGCCGACGAATGTCGAAACAAAGGCTTGTATTCATCGTTCGGTGCCGTTTTGCGATTGTGCAATGTTGCTATGTTAGCAGAGTCCAAAATGACGATCAATCGAAAATGCAGGATGCTTGCGTTGATGGTTTTTTATTTAAAATATTATTTATTCAGTCAGTTAAGAGTTTATAGGCAATATCGTAACAAAAGTAGTAAATAGGTCTAAAAATACTTGTATATCTTTCCAAAACCGGTTAAATGCCGCAGTAGTCTCATTTGGCGGTGATTGAGCGATATATGCTATTGACCTACTTA
>JASFGJ010000401.1:0-4599 GCA_050123815.1 Desulfobacteraceae bacterium | reverse complement strand
TCTGATCGCCAATCTTGGGATTCCGCTGCTCGTCATCGTGCTTGCCCTGATCACCGGCAGTGTGATCGAGCGGCGCCACTACCGCTCCATCGACGATCGGGAAAAGCGTTTGGGTCACATCGCCCTGCTCAACGGCAAGCACTACCCGGAAGATCGTCCCATCGTCAAATCCCAGTTCGTGGAAGGCGCGGTGGTGATCTCCTATGACTATTTCAAGCGCTTTCTGGCCGGATTGCGGCAGATTTTCGGCGGGGAAGTAAAAGCCTATGTGAGCTTGCTCGACAGGGGGCGGCGCGAAGCGATGTTGCGCATGAAAGAGCGCTGTCCGGATGCCGATCTGATTGTCAATTTCAGGGTCGAAACCAGCAGTGTAAGTAAAGGTAGAAAAAAGAGAAGTATCGGATCTGTTGAAGTGATCGCGTATGGTACCGCGCTTTGGTATGAATAGAGTAGATAGTGTTAAGTGTTAAGTTGAGGAATTCTACCGATTTTAATGAAGAGGGTGTGCAGTCAAATACCGCATTCTTAAAATCGGTCGGCCTCCGTGCCGGCCTGATATCGACCGTTTCTGGTTTTAATAGTTTAAATGAAAATTATAAACCGACAACCAAGGAAAACCGCCGACGTTAGTTCAGCCCGAAGGTCAAGTCTTAACGAGTTCTGGAAGCTGGCCCTTTCCGCAGTTGTTCTGTTGGTGGCGCTTTACTTTCTTATCGGTGTGGCGGTGGATCAGGTCGTCGCCAGGGTGTCGTATGAAACCGAGGCTAAAATTTTTCAGGCGTTTCAGCCTGAGCAGTCCGAGCCGTCCTCGGAAGAAGAGAGGCAGCGGTTGGCCCAAGCCCGCACCATTCTGGAAAAGTTCAGGGCGGATCCGAAGGTGCCGCCGCTGCCCTACTCGCTGGTTCTGGTGGAAAACGAGATGCCCAACGCCTTTGCCTTTCCAGGCGGAACCGTCGGGGTCACTACAGGGTTGCTGGAAATGCTTACCGAAGAGATCGAAGTTGCCTTTGTCATCGGTCATGAACTGGGGCATTTTTACAACCGTGACCATTTGCAGGGTCTCGGACGCGCCGCCGGATTCGGTCTCGTGACGGCGATACTGTTCGACATGGGATCGGGAGCGGAGTCGTTCGGCAACATCGTCAACTTTGTATTTCAACGCAGCTACTCACAAGAGCGGGAGATCGAAGCGGATCGTTTCGGGCTCGAGCTGGTGTATGGCGCCTATGGCAAGGTCGAGGGCACCGATCGACTGTTTAGCCTGCTTTTGGAGGAAAAAGATCTTCCGCAGTGGGCCTATATGTTTGCGACCCATCCGTCACCCAAGGAGCGGATCGCCAATCTTGAAAAAATTGCTAAGGAACTCTTCGACCGCAAACTCTAGATCAGCGACCCGCAGCGGTTTGCTCTTGAAAAAACTTCCAGATCGATTTCGCCGCTTCGAAGCCTTTCATGGGGTGAGCGCCGTCCAGCCCGGCAATTTCGGGGCCGCCCGGCCAGACATGCGCCCAGTTTCCGATGGTGTACAACCGGACCGGACGGCGGCTGGAACACGCATCCCACTGCTGCAGCCGAACCCACGGGTTGATGACCTTGAAGTTATCTCTGCCGCGTCGGCATCCGTTCTGCCTGATCCAGTATGCAACCGCATCGTCCACTGAATCGTAATAGCGGGGCGGGTCAGCGGGTTTCAGCGATCCGCCGTTGAACGGCACGTGCTTGTCCTGCAGGCCGTGCATGATCAGCATCGGTATCGCCGGTGCCGTTTCGGGCATGGTCCACTTGGGAGGGGTGTCTCCCAAACGGCTGCCGATGGCACCTGCCAGCACGGCGGCACCGGCCAGCCGGTTGCCGCTTTCGGCGCAGAAGCGGTAGGTCAGCATGCCGCCGTTGGAAAAACCCACCATATAGATACGGTTTGGATCGATGGTCAGGCGGCCGCTTGCCGCATCGATCGATGCGTTGAGGTAACCCACATCGTCGATGTGATCCTCGGCGGCCTTGCCGCAGCAATGACCGGCATTCCAGTGCTGCAGCAAACCCGCAATGCCGATCCCGTTGGGGTACATGACTGCAAAGCCCTCACGATCGGCCAATTGACTGAAGCCGGAATCCTTTTCAATGCCCTTGGCCGTATCGAACGCACCGTGGATCACGATGAGTAGCGGCAACGGCCTTTGGCCGTCGTAACCTGTTGGAATATGAACATAAAAATTACGATCGAACCCTCCGGTTTGAAAGTCGATGTTAACCTTGTAGGTTTGCGGCCCTTTCACCTGCTCGCGTGGCAGCATCGGCATGCAGGCAGCCATCAGCAGCGGCAGGCAACCTATTAACAAATAGCGTAATGGTTGTTTTATCATATGCGGCCCTTTATTTCATCGATGCTTTCAAGATACGTCTTTCATTCGTGCTCGTGCAATGAAAAAAATTTTGCACTTATGCCATAAGCCCTGCCGGCTCAACGGCAAGTAAACAGAGTGAAGATCGTGTCGCCAACCACGGCGTGCACGGCCTCGCTGGACTGTCGGCCGTCAATGGTCAGTCGGCTGACGTCGGCGTCGACAGCCGTGATTTCGGTCCGGTGCCAGGCCTCGGCCAAGGGGATTTTTTTTGCTTTGGCCACGGCCTCTTTGGCGGACCAGATGCGGACGGCGGCTTGTGGCTGGCCGAGTGTCGTTCGGTGCAACAACTGCTGTTCAGTTTCCGACATAAAAATCGAGCTGCACCGTACGGCCCGGTCGGTAACCGTTTCCACGTCGATCCCGACAGGTGCGCCGGCCGCCGCTGCTGCGGCAAACCGACGGCTGTGGGAAGCGCTGCAAAATAAGCTTCCGCCATTGGATGGTGAGGCACAACGCGGCCGGGCCCCATCGGCGTCATGGGTGTGTATGGCGTGAGCCGGCGTTTGCGGCATGCCGTCACTCAATTTTCGACTCAGGCGTTTGAGGGCCATGCGTGCGCCCAGATAGCTGCGTTTGCGGCGCTGCTGCATGCGTTGGAATCGTTGGTTTTCCAGTTCGGACAGGCCTTGGCGAGCAAATGCGGCCACCGCGTCAAGTTCGATGACGCAAAGATCCAGACAGCGTTTTTGCAGGCGTGCCAGCGGATTATCCTGCGCCTTGCGCGCAATCCATTGGGGCGGCTGCAGACGTCCGCGGCTCACATCGCGCATTCGCACACCCTGGACAATTTCACACATCGTGCCGAATCGATCCAGCAGCCATATGTCGAAGACCAGCAAGTCTGGATCGGTCTGCCTGGGGATGATCCGTCCATAGTAGGTCCGGTTGGGCGCTGTCGGCCTCAGGATACGGCGTTTGTCAATCGCCACGGGAAAGGCCACCATCTTATGGTAGTGCTGGCCCCACACACAGGCGGCATGAAACGCGGCATCCAGAACAAATGGTGAACCCAAATGGTTGGTGCCTGTGCAGCAGGGCAGATCCTGGCATTGAATCAGGGCCAGGGCCCCATCATCGGAGAGCCATAGCGGTGCAGTGATATTGCGGTACGCCGGTCCAAAGGGAACCAGCTCCCGGTATATCTTATCCGGCGCAACCGTCTCGCAAACGCCTTCCGGTGCGGCGGCCACATCCAATGGTGTCGGGTATGCATCATCCGCGGTCCGGCCGAACGTCATGGCGGCATGATCTTTGGTGCGCGTTATGCCGGCCTTTGGCGAACGCGTCCGGGTAACCAGCGTGGCTCGAAGATGGCCGTCCGCGGCCGGGTGCATCTCCGCCTGGACTTCCATTATCTCCCGATTGGGGTCCAGCGGCAGAAATTTCTTAAAGTCGGCTTGGGTCAGCAATTCCACCGATACCATGGCATCAACGGCAAGTGCCTCGGCAGCCAGGATCTCCATGGCTTCCACGGCCGGCAGGACCGGCGTGCCCATGAAGTGGTGATCTGCCAGATGATCGTGCAGCGTGATGGTGACAGGTATTCGGTCGGTATTGTTTACTTGGGGAATATGTCCCATAAGCGGACCGTTTTCGGGTCGATTTCAACCGGCGTGCCCGAACCGTTGACGGCACAATGCCTGGTGAAGCCTTTGCAAACGATATCGCCGCTTTCCTGGTGGGTGATCACATAATCGAACTGCAGTCGAACCCGCTCCAGGGTCGATGGGCGCGTATGGATGAACATGGCGTCATCATAGTACAGGGGGCGGAAATAGTCGATATCGACCTTGATGATGGGATAGACGAACCCGCTCTCTTCGATCTCGCGATAGGGATAGGCGGCGTCGCGCATCAACGAGGCGCGGCCGAACTCGAAATAGCGCAGATAGTTGGCATGGTACACCACCTGCGACCGGTCGGTGTCCACATAAAGGGTACGCGTCTCGCAACGGTGCCAGACCTTTCCGGTCGATTTATCCCGCACATAGTTCGATTCGCCGGCATACGGCTCTGCAATGAAAGGTGTGGGTCTCAATCTACGCCCCTTTGAATACGATACAGCAGTTGGTGCCGCCGAAACCAAAGGCATTGGACAAAAAATTGTCATATGCCTGGCGGCGCGCCGTGTTGGGAACCACATCCACATCGGCCAATTTCGGATCGGGAATGTGGTTGGCAACACGGCGCGCCG
>JASFGJ010000400.1:0-4603 GCA_050123815.1 Desulfobacteraceae bacterium | reverse complement strand
AGCCTTTGTGGACTACTTTTCCGGCGACGGCACATTTTCCATGCTCCCTTCAAGCGCGCAAAACAACCTCTCGCGCTATGTGCACAAAATGCTGCTGGACCATCGGACTGCGGTCCACACCGATCTGTGCATGGCCGACTACAGTCGCCTGACCTGTCCCATCAGTCTGATTACCGGCCGGTCGAGCAGCCGGGTGTCTCTGGCCGTCTCCCGCCTGCTGATCGACAACATGCCATCCATCCACTGGATTGAGGTGCCCGGGGGCCATATGGCCCCGGTATCCAACCCGCAGGTGGTCAATCCGGTGATTGTTAAATGCTTGCAACGCCATATCGAGACACTTGAGACCGCCGTTGCCGGTTAGTTGTAAAAACCACCGTCCGACTGCATACCACACAGGCCGGCACAGAGTCCGGCCCTACAGATGCCGACATGCCACGGCCATTTAAAATCGGTTTGGATCCTTAACTTTAAACTCAACACTTTAAACTTAAAACTCTCGAGGCGTTGAAAACGCCTCGAGATACACTTTGTTACAACTTGTTACCCTCCTGAAAAGCACTTTCAGCCGGCAGGCATTACGTTGAAAATCACAACAAAGCATGCACCGCGCATTGGGTGTGATTTTTAAACACTAAATTTTTGCCCTGCTTTTCAGGGCGCGGACAAGGAGGATCATCATGAAAAAAGTCGTCATCATCACCGTAAGCATTGTTTGTGTCGCATTGATCG
Organism: Desulfobacteraceae bacterium; assembly: GCA_050123815.1. Taxonomy (GTDB): domain Bacteria; phylum Desulfobacterota; class Desulfobacteria; order Desulfobacterales; family Desulfosarcinaceae; genus JARRKU01. The sequence goes on along the minus strand of JASFGJ010000400.1, from coordinate 3,871 downwards.
GACTGGCAATCGCCGGTGCCGGACCGGGACGGTGGCACCGCACTCCGGAAGAGAAGGTCGAGTTCTTGAAATCGAAAATCTCCGAAAAACTGGAATTGACAGATAATCAAAAAGTGACCTTGAACCGGATCGGTGAGGAGATTCTTGCCGAACATGACCAGTTGGAGGGTCGTCACGAAGCATTTAAAACCGACTTTATGGAAACGCTTAAAAATGAGGCTGTCACACCTGAAGAACTCATCGAGCTGTTTGAAAGAAAAAAACCGGTCATCGACGATCTGATGCAGATGGCGGCGGAGCATATCGCCGAATTTCATTCAGTTCTGACGCCGGAACAGCGGGCCACCTTGATTGCCGAACTTGAGTCTCACCAACGGGGCCGCTGTCGGTTTTTTCATTAAACTGCGAGGTGAAAATGTATAATAACGCAAAAGATGGAGAGAGCAATGCCCCCGGTAACAACCAAAACCAACAAGGACCCCAACAAGAGCACACGCCTCCGCAGGCACTTCGTCAGACGCATTCCAAAGGCCGCCATGGCACTCATCACCCTGGGGCTGGCCTTCTGGCTGCTATGGAATTGGGCGGCAGTACCGCTTTTCACATTTCCGCCCTTGACATACTTGCAGGGCCTTGGCGCCATACTGCTGACAGCGCTGCTGGCCACTATCTGCATGCTGGCAGCCGTTCGCAGGCGAAAGTCTGCCTATAGTGCGTTATCGCCCGACGATAGCAGAGATTGGGGTTGCCGCTTCGGCAGCACCTGGAAACGTGACATTTGATGGCATGCTATGGTAAAACGGCGCAGATCGTGCCGTTAATCACAAAACCGTTCGGGCCTGCATAATACAGGTTCGGCCGGTCGGCCAGTTTCGCCGGTTTAGTCGGTTGGAGCGGGCACTGACCTTGCTCCTCCGACTCTACCGGCAAGACGGATGCTCGATAAAATGAAAGATAAGGTTCTGATCATCGATGACGACCCGAAACTGTGTCGGCTGCTGACGGAGTTTCTATCGGGATTCGGCTTCACGGTTCATGCGGCCCTCACTCCGGATGAAGGGTTTAAAAAGCTGCGTCGCCATAAACCGGACATGGTCGTTTTAGATGTCATGCTTCCGCAGATGAACGGATTTGACGTATGCAAAAAGATCCGACTCGATTCAAACGTACCGATCATCATGCTGACGGCCCGTGGTGAGCCCATGGACCGCATCGTCGGTCTGGAACTGGGAGCCGATGATTATCTGGCCAAACCCTTTGAGCCCAGAGAACTTGTTGCACGCATCCAGGCGGTGCTCAGACGATCGAGCAGGCCGGAAATCGCACGTCAGCGGCGCTTCGGCCGGCTGACCATCGATCCCAACAAACGAATCGCCATGCTTGACCAAACCAAAATCGAACTGACCACAAATGAATTCACGGCGCTGTGGCTGTTGGCACGGCATCCGGGCCAAGTTCTGGACCGCGATCGGATCTTGCAAGAGCTGCGGGGTATCGACAGCGATGCTTTCAACCGATCGGTCGATATCACCATGAGCCGGATTCGTCAGAAGTTGGGTGACGACCCCAAGTCGCCGACCTATATCAAAACGGTGTGGGGCACCGGATACGTGTTTATCGGAGAAGCTGAGCCAGATGGCGAAACCACGGATACCTAAATTCTTTTCCTCTGTCTTTGTCAAGCTGATGGTCATCATCCTGATCGCCGGACTGGGTATCAATCTGACCATTATATTCTTTTTCGGCGCATTCCGGCATCATATCGCCAGCAACTATCGCCCGCACCTGACCCGCTATATCCGTTATCTGGTGAAAGAGATCGGCAATCCGCCCGATCCAGAGCGTGCACGCCGGATTGCCGCGCAGACAAACATGGTCATTGCCTTTTCGTCTCCAGGCCGCAACTGGTCCACATCAAAGATCCCCTTTTCGCTTCCGGCCAAGCGCATGCACATCTGGTACCACAATGATCGGGTGCTCGCCGCCAGTCATCATGGCGCTCATGTGGTGCACCTTACGCATGGTGACGGCCGGTTGTCTTTATTCCTGCCGTATCAGCCGGATGCCGAAAAAAAGATCAAGGTCATCACCATCTGCCTGCTGCTTTTTATCACCGCGTTAATGATCGGGGCCTATTTCGCCATTCGATGGGTATTGAAGCCCTTGCGATGGCTTAAAAAGGGCGTCGATCAGGTGGCCCAGGGCGATTTGTCGCATCGTGTGCCCCTCAAACGCAGGGATGAACTGCGCGACCTGTCCGACTCGTTCAACACCATGACCGAACGGCTGCAACACCTGATCAAGTCCAAAGAACAACTGCTGCTGGATGTGAGCCACGAGCTGCGCACGCCCATCACCCGTGTTAAAGTGGCCTTGGCCTTGATGCCGGAATCGCCCGAACAGACGAGTATCGATGAAGACCTGAGTGAGATAGAAAAGAAGATCACCGACCTGCTGGAGACCGCACGGGCTCTAAATATCAAATCATCATTGCATTTATCGCATGTCGATTTGGCCGATCTGATTCAAAAAACAGCCGCGCTTTTCGACGCTGGAAGGCCTGAAATCCGGATCGCGGACATGTCTGATTTAGCGCCCATCGACCTGGATGCCGAGTTGATGGGCCGCGCGTTGAAAAATGTTCTGGACAATGCCAAGAAGTACAGCCCGGACCATGCCGCCCCCATTGAGGTCTCAGCCTCAATGGATGAGGCTGAAACGATTATCTCCATCCAAGACAGCGGCATCGGGATCCCCGAAGAGGATCTCGACTTTATCTTCGAACCCTTCTATCGCGTCGACAAGTCCAGAACGCCGCAACAGGACGGTTACGGCCTGGGACTGAGCCTGGCCAAAAACATCATCGACGCCCATGGTGGACATATCCACATCTCCAGCGAGCCCGACAAAGGCACTCTGGTCACAATTCATTTGCCACGTTCGGCAAATCCCGGCAAAGCGTAGGTCCTCTGGATTCAATCGTATTCCCTACCGGGTCGGGACAGAGCCCGACCCTGCGAAACCCCTCAAAACGCCAGGGAATGGAATTAACAGCGCAAAGCCGGCCTGTCCCGCTTATCTTGTGCGGGGCCTGTCCCGCTTATCTTGTGCGGGGCCTGTCCCGCTTATCTTGTGCGGGGCCTCCGCGCCGGCCGAAGGGCAGGACAGAGCCGCATCAGCGCTTATTTGTCCTGAATAGTTTACAGATCGCCAGTGCAGCAGCATCGGTCTACGTTGCCCCGTTCGACACCCAAATGTTCAAAGGTTGCAATTTCCCCTACGAATCCGTAATATTAATATGTTATGTCTATTCGCTTCTATCCTTTCAATCTTTAATCGTTAGAAGTCATGGGCAGACAGGGCTGGAACGATTGCGCCATCTCACCCGAACGCTATGCGAGAAGTGGTTTCAATTGAGCAAACCGGCAATCTTTGCCGGGATTGAAAGGAAAGAACATGGAAATATTCGCCAAGAAGAAAAAGCTGTATGAGTATGACCCGAAGGAACTTGATTTGGAGACCCTGTCCGAATTGCAGGCATCCTTAATTGCAAAGCTGTTCTTGGTGAACCAGGAGCTGATATCTCGCTACAAAAATGTGACAGATTTAAGCTCAGGGCTTCCTGGAAGCGCAAATGCCAGAACCATCCTGTCGGACAGCGCGGATCATTTGGAAAAAGTAAACACCTTTTTGCAGGCAGAGCTGGCTCGCATCACCGGAAAACAAGTGTAATGTCACCTCCCGCATGGGCGGTCCATGTTACTTGTTACCCGGGTTGCACAGCAACAAAAGGTACAATCGAGCGATCCTGTAGACATTGACCGGCCCCCCTTCACCCAGCCCGATTCACAATTCAACGGTTTGATCCCAT
>JASFGJ010000399.1:0-4605 GCA_050123815.1 Desulfobacteraceae bacterium | reverse complement strand
GGGTCCGGGCCAAACGCTGCACCATTGTCAACAAGGAACGCCGGACCATTACGGTCATCAAGAACGCCTCCATTTTATACGATGATGACGGAGAAATCATTGGCGCGGTTGAAACCATCAAGGACATGTCCGAGGTGGTGCGCCAGCAGGATGAGATTCTGAATTTGAAACGCACGCTGCACCTGGATGCCGGTTATCATGGGATAATCGGACGCTCGCCGAAGATGCAGGCGATGTTTGAAATGATCGAAAATGTGGCCATGTCGGAGGCGCCGGTGCTGATAAACGGAGAGAGCGGCACCGGAAAGGAACTGGTGGCCCGAGCGATCCATGAATCCAGCGGCCGTCGAGACAAGCCCTACATCAAGGTCAATTGTGCGGCCCTGAATGAAAATCTGCTGGAGAGCGAGTTGTTCGGTCACGCCAAAGGCGCATACACCGGCGCGGACCGCTCCCGTATCGGGCGTTTCGAGGCGGCCCACGGAGGCACCATCTTTCTTGACGAAATCGGGGATATCCCGCCGGCGACCCAGGTCAAGCTGCTGCGGGTCCTGGAAGAGAAGGAGATCGAGCGTGTCGGCGAGCAGACGCCCATCAAAGTCGATGTGCGGATCATTTCGGCCACCAATCGAAATCTTGAAGCGCTGATCGAGCAGGGCCGCTTTCGGGAAGACCTGTTTTTTCGCATCAATGTCTTCCCTATGCAATGCCCGGCGCTGCGCGAACATGTCGAAGATGTCCCGGCCATCGTGCAAAGCTTCATCCGCCATAATGCGGGTAAAACCGGAAAGAAAATACTCGGTTTTACTCAAGAGGCGATGGAGAAGATGACGCACTATCCCTGGCCCGGAAATGTCCGGGAACTGCGCAATGCCGTCGAGTATGCCTTTGTCCTGTGCCCCAGCGGCGGCATTGGTGTCCAGCACCTTCCGCCGAAAGTTCTGGACACGACATCGGAGTTGCCGCCACTCGATACGATGCAGGGCGGCATTGCAAGCGAGAAGCAGGAGTTGCTGCGTGTGCTGCGCGAAACCCAGGGCAATCAGTCCGAAGCGGGCCGAATTCTGGGCGTCAGCCGGGTGACGATCTGGAAGCGGATCAAGAAATTCGGCATCGATGTCAAACGTGAAATTCGAGGTTGATGGTGATGAACCCATACAGCTATAAGAAGATATGTGTGCTGGTCTTCCTGGCTGCGTTATGGCTTCTGGGGTGCAGCCACTCGCAAGTCGTCGATGTTCACGAACTTTCGGCGCTGGAAGCCAAAACCTTGATCGATCAAAATAGAGGCAAGTCCGATTTTGTGATTTTGGACCTGCGAACGCCCAAAGAGTTTGCCAGCGGCCATATTGAAGGTGCCGTCATGCTGGACTACTACAGCCCTGGTTTTCAACAGGGCTTGCAGCAACTGGATCGATCCAAGCGCTACCTGATCTACTGCCGCACCGGAAACCGCAGCAGTCGTACGCTGAGGCTTATCGATCAGATGGGATTTAAATCGGTCTACCATCTCAAGGACGGTATCGTCGACTGGAATCGCCAGAAGCTTCCGCTCGCCAAATTGTAACGAATACCGATCGCAATGCTATTTATGCCCCGAGTCCGCTGTAAAGGCACATCTTCGAAAACTTAATGCAACTTCTATTGCGGCAGGTTCAAATACCTATTCTTTAACTTCCATACGTACTTTTGAAAAATCAAAAATAATATTGAGCAACTCATTCTGTATAGGGGGCCGGGTCCAGACCAATACGCCATTTTTTCCGGCAAAAAGCGCGATCACACATCCAAACACCTGATAGTATTCTAAATGCCGTTGATTCAATTCCCTCTCACGTGTATATGCCTCCAGATACTTTTGGGTTTCGATTATTGAATCAAATGATTGAATGATATGTTTGGTCGCGGCGTTAAATATAACCAATGTAGACGCTACATCCATGACCGGATCACCAATGCGACAGCAACTCCAGTCTAAAATCGCTGTTATTTGGCCATCCTTGGCCAGCAAATTTCCAGGATGGAAATCCCTATGACAAATGGATGGATGTTCACACTCAGATGGTTTGTTTTCTATTAGCCACAAAACAATGTCTTCTATCCACGGTAGCTGCTCACTCGCTTTAAGTAATAGATCGAGCCACCCTTCGACGCTATATGGTTTGCCTCCAAAGCCTTCCGTGATCATATCGTTATTCAATCGGGTCGCGTCGGCATTGTGGAGTTCGGCATGGGTTTTGCCAAGCACGATGGGAGTATCTTGTTCAAAAACGATGGGCATAATCTCTCCAGGCATAAAATCCATAATCAAGAATTGGTATCCCAGATATTTACGATCTATGCAGGTATAATGGACGAACGGCACGGGAAGTCCCTGCTCCTCCAGAGAATTATGTACAACGCTTTCCATTATTGCGTGTTTAGGGAGATTTGATTTAATAAACACGCGAAGAACCAATGGCCTTGAAAGAGACGAATGGACGTTCTTGAGCTGAAACCGGAAAATAGATGTTTCATTACCGCCCAGAAGTGGTGATGGAGTAGTTTTATAGTCTATTTTCGTATCACCTATCTCCTCTCTGAGGAAGGATAGAAGATTATCAGAAACTTGGTTAAGGTTTTTTTCAGAAATGTCCATTTTTTAGTTCTATTGATGTATCATCTTATGCGACCATATAAGAGTGTACCAGTGGTATCGGTTAGGTACGTAAGAACGCCTACGCAAACCAATCCGTCGTATTGGTCATCTGGTATGGGAAAAGGAAAACGGTGCATGTCCATTAAACGCAAGGTGTTATATGCACCAGACATTCCGGATGTTTTTAAGGACCTGCTGGAGACATCAATCCCGTCAACGGTTTCAAACCCGGCTGAACGCAACGCCCTGCCGCTCAGTCCAGTTCCACAACCTGCGTCCAGAACTACCGATTTTGGCGAAAGTTCAGTGATAAGCATTGAAGCGACTTGTTCAGGTGCATCGTAGCGCCACTCGGCAAGAGTCTCATCATAATCACGGGACCAGTTGTCGTAGTATTTAGCAACGTCTTTTCTATTTTTGGATATATTGCTGAGTCCTTAAAATAATGTAAATAGATTTAATCATAGTATGTTTTGGAATCATTACTTCTGTTTTGCATACTTGGCGGCATTGAGCCCTGCCACGCAGCCTTCGCCGACAGCCTTGGCCATCTGCCAGGGCGGACCGCACACGTCTCCTGCGGCAAAGATGCCGGGGATGTTGGTGGCTTGCTGCTTGTCGGCCGCGATGTATTTCATTTCATCATCGAGCATGATGCCCAGGGTGGTTGCCAGTTCCATCAACCCTTTGGCTCCCTGTTCGATAAAAACACCGGTCACATCGAGCCGCCGTCCGTCATTCAACAGAAGCGTCTGCACTTCGTTTTCGCCATCGATACGCTCTACTTTGACACCCGGATGGCGGATGACGCGGCTGTTTTCCAACTTGGTTTTCAAGTCGTCGGCGACATCCAGTGTCTCGTAGACCAGGTGAACCGCTGCGGCGATTTCCGTCAGCGTCAGGGCGCCGTCCACAGCAGCGCTCTCGCCGCCCACGACGGCGACCTCCTGGCTGCGATAAAAGTTGCCGTCACAATCCACACAATAGGAGACACCCTTGCCCAGCAACTCCTTTTCACCCGGTGCCCCCAGACGTTTGCGTTGCGTTCCGGTGGCAATGATCAGGGTCTTGGTGTGGATGGCGGTGCCCCCTTCAAGCTCGATGTCGAATCCTTTTTCAACGGCATGAATGCCTAATACATCCTGATCCATGAACTGCGTGCCGAAGTTTGCAGCCTGCTGGCGTCCGGTGGTGATCATTTCTTCACCGCTGAGTTTGAAAATACAGCAGAAGTTTTCGATATGGGCATGGTAGAGACTGCTTTTGGTCTCTTTACCCAGTACCAGAACAGACACTTTTCTGCGGGCGGCATGGATGGCGGCCTGCAGGCCGGCCGGGCCGGTGCCCAATATCACCACGTCATACATTTGGGGGGTGCTCATAAACTGGACTCCTTTTTGATGAGTGTACCAGCAGATACTGGCATCGGTTGTAACCGACCACCCCCAAAAAGGGGGCGGCTTTAATTTTGTGGCTATCGGCCACGAACTGAAGCGGAGACGGTACGTCTCCGATCGATTAAGTTTTTATCGCGTGCAAAGCATGCGGTTTCATCAAAAACAATATAATTGGCATGATTGCCTTAAAATCAAGCCGCATCGCACTGCATCGTCTGGTATGGCGCATCAGCAATATGGGGCGGGGTTTTGAAATGCATTTCCACAATTGGCCGCGCTAAAATGTCATGCTATTCTGTGTCGCAACTGTATCGCTCAATCTCTTCTGCAGTTTCACCTACGTCCTTTCAACTGACACCAGGCCCTGGCATAGCTCGTTTCTGTACTTGTCTGTCAACCGTTCGACAACCAGAATGGGAGGAGACATGGAACAAGTTGAGACCTATGATCGTGCCAAGAATCGTGAGGCGGCGTATGCCTCATTATTAAGGGTCACGGCATGAAATAATTCCACCGCCTTGCTTGTCTTTTGCCAACACCAAAAAAGGGGGAAGTCATGAAAAAGCTGTT
>JASFGJ010000398.1:0-4633 GCA_050123815.1 Desulfobacteraceae bacterium | reverse complement strand
ACGATTTGCTGGATGGCTTTTTTGGTCTTGTCATAGTTGGCGATGAACGCCAATTCGTCTGCGAGTTCCGTATCGATGGTCTGTTCGATAAAACGGAAAAGCGCCTCGGCCTGGGGTGTCATATCAATATAGCGATACCATACGGCCGTCTCATTTTGAACGGTCATATGGCCATCTTCATCGAGCGAGTATTCCACCAGAGGCATGAGCTTCCGGGAGAATGCTTCCAAAGAAGCGTCATAGCCGGATGGATTCTTCAGCATGGATGCTGATATGGGAAACATCACGCCCTCGGGTGTAAAGCTTCGTCGGGCAAGAATGTTGTGGATCAGGAAGCGGTGGATGCGGCCGTTGCCGTCCTCGAATGGGTGCAGAAAAACAAATCCATAGGAAATAGCGGCTGCATGAATCACTGCAGGCACGCCTCCGGTGTTCATACGTTCGTGGGCGGCTATCAGGCCTTTCATAAGGTCGGCCAGGTCTTCAGGTTTCGGGCACGCGAAGTGGATTCTTTCTTTCTGCCAGGCGACCGTTTCGCCGACGTAACTCTGGCTCAATCGGTAATCGGAATCGCGAAACCGGTCATCGACAATACGGTTTTGAACATCGATCAATTGCGTTTTCCGGCAAAAGTCATCTTGCTCCGCCATTTGGAGCAGGGTCACAAAGCGCTCGGTCCGTGTGGAGCTGGGTTTGATTTGTTCAATTTCAAAGGACGATTTCGTCTCTTTGGTGTAAAGATAGCCGAGCGCACGCTTCAAAATTGCAGAAGAATAGCCAGACACCACTTGCCGGCATCGCTGGGGCAAGTCGGCCGTTTCAAAGTCACGCAAGGTGTCGGTGCGACGAACCATCGGGCAGAATCGGCTGGCACCCAGCAAGTTATCGTTGACCCTTTGACGTCGCACTTGACGGGCCGGGGTGACTGTGTAGTACTCAGCCGGTTCGAGCAGATCGATATAGTTGCCCCGTTTCAGGTCATCCAGCGGGAGCGTTTTACCTGTCAGGGACTCATACAGGAACCACAAGCGCCTGGCATATTTGCCGGTCGGTTTGGACCGGACATATTCAAGGAAATCTTCCTCCACTTCTTTTTGAAACAAGCTGGCAAGGATCGCCAGATTGGTCCCGTCATACTTGAGCGCAAATTCAAGATGGTCGCCCAGCGTATCCCCCGGCCAGTACTTGGGTTGGTAAACCTCCTCGATGATGCCTCTGCGTAAATCAATCCGATGGATTCCGCTGGTTGTCACCAGGGACGTGTGCCAGTTCGGTATGACATCGAGGTCGTACCGCTTAACGAGCGCCGCATATCCTGCATATCGGTATATGGATTTTTCCTGATCGTTTTCGACCATGCCTTCCTCCGGAAAAACGATTACGATACAAGAATTATCGTTATATTCTGGTATAAGTCAAGAAAAAGAGTTACAAAGCAACTCCCAATCAGAAGAAAAACAAACCAGCCCGGACACCACCGGGTTCGTCATCGTGCCCGTGGCGGCCGCAGCCGCATTGGATTCGGCCGCTTTTAGGAAGGTCAATGCCTCGGAGGTGATCCACCTCAAATGGGACGCTCTGGCCTTTTCCCAGCGAGGCAACTCTCTGGTGCTGCTTAATAATCCATATGAAACGCTTTCATGTATTCTGCAAGTTTTGCTTTCGTCTCCGATTTAAGCTCCGGACACTCTGATTGATCTTTGGCTCCCTCTGCGACTAGACTCGCAAATACCATACACGTTGGAAAACCGCATTTGCGACAGTTGGTTTTTGGGAGCAGTTTTAAAATTTCAATCAATTTCGGTTTTGGCATACCCTCATAACATGGTTGTATTTCATTTCGTTTTTCCCATGCGGTATTAATTTCTCGTAATAGCCATTCCACAATTTTTCGCGCTTCATCCTCATCTTTCATTGCATTGATAGCAATTTTTTGGCCGTGTACAGTCACCAATTTTCCATGCACTCGAAATGTCACTGCCGGTGGTTGTTTAACATACTCAAATCCTCCAAGTGCCGCATTTAAATAAGGAAGTACATGGCTAATATCACGGCCTAAGTGTGCAAAACATTGCAGGCTCATTGAACCGGGTCTACATTCATTGTTAAACATTTCTAATCGATTCCGAGGTGATTCGCTATTATAAGGTCAAACGTAGACTTGACCCATCGCCGATAAGCAGGAAATCGCCCCGAATTCCGTTTCTTCTGGAGTAAACGGGCCGCTCTTTAAAAAGTTGCAAAATACCAATTGGTTAGCGTATAGCCGCCAATTGGAGAATGTTATGAAAAGGGTTATACCCAGGGAGCCAGATTAGCAAGCCTGTCGGAACACGGCAGGGCTTTTTTATGTCGCATTGGGTTTAGAACCTGAGATTTACATGGGATCGAGTATGTTTTTGAATGAGCTATGTCAAGAGATGGCAGGTTGCGACAGGCTTTGTTGGCATGAATCCCTCCTTAAGTCTGTCATTGTTGATATCCATATGGCTGTCCATCAGTGGATCAACTACTAAGCCACGGCAAGGAAAGCGTGAAGATCGCAAGGTTCCCTGTGGCGTGGATGGTGATGGGAACCATCAGATTTTTGCTGTACTCATAGGAGAGCGCAAACAGTATGCCGCCAACCAGCTGGGTAAGCGGAAAGCCGTGCACCGAATGCAGGATGACAAATAGCAGGGTGCTTGCAATCAGGGCCGCTACAACTCCCCAGCGGCGGAAATAATTGTATAGCACTCCCCGAAAGCAGATCTCCTCCGCCAGCGGTGCAACCAGACCGCCGATGATGAAAAAGAGCAATCGCTGAACCGGTTGGGACGGCAGGGGAGAGTGCACGATGGCAAGCGGATTGGTTCCCGACAGGTACAACAGCCCCATGGCGATCGCAACCACTGCGCCGAATGCCATCGACCAGAGGGCACCCCATACGATTCCTTTGCGCCATGTGGAAGGAGACCATCCGATGGCGGAAAGGCTGTTTTGCAGATACACGACTCCGGACAGAATGCCGCAGATTTGAATCAATCGCACCAGACCGATCGCGTATAGCGGAACCATACCGAAGTGCTGCACGACCAGCCAGGCTGAGATTTCGGTCAGCACAATCAGGCCCAGCGAGAAGACCAATGTGGCTAATCGGATTGAGCCTGGTGCCATCCAAGTCTCCTTAGAGCGCGATATCCATACCATTGGGTATACCAGTGGTCGGAAACAAACATTTGTGCTTTGATGGTTTGAATCGCCTTTCGAGAGCCGCGTTTTCCGAGGGCATAATAGACCTGGCACTGGACGTTGGGGTGGCGGTCCTCCACCAGGGAGATCAGGTCGGTGAAGGTGGAAAAAGAGCGGCTCACGGCCAGTGCGCGGGCAAGCCAGTAACGCTCGACGGGCATCTCACTGGTTAAAAGTGTTTTGTATTGCGGGTAATCCGCCAGTTCCAGGCCTTGTTTTTCGATGTGGCGCAGGGCTGCCACACGCATGGGCCATGCGTCGGCCGTCAATGCATCGGGCAGGCTCTCATTTGACAGAGGGCCGGTGCTGCCGGTGTGCATCGGCCAGTACAGAGCGATGCCGATGATCAGGCATACCAGTGACGCCGCAATTGTGGTATGCATGTCCGAACGCCCGAATCCGCGAATGAAAAGCAGTTCCATTCCGATCCGTACAACGGTGTACACGCTCACAAACAGCAGGATTGGAAATCCAACCAGCAAACCATACAGTGTCATCCGCCGCAGCGGTCGATAGCGGTCCGATGCGTGCGAAAAGGACTTCAGGAATTTTCCAGGATTTTTTAGAAAAGATGTCAGCTCTCCTTCCGAACTGCGTCCGTGTCTGTCGGAAAGCACAACCGTGGTTTTGGATATGCCGATGGTCATATCCGGCTTGTTCAATTGCGGAAGATGCAGCATATCCAATCTCAGCAGGCGCGTCTTGAGCTTTATTGTTTCACTTTCGTCGATGTCGCCTTCCAGATGGTAGGTGCGCAATGTCTTCTGATAGACCGATTTGAAGCACTGTGCGGCAAACAGCGTGTAGCGGTAGTAAAAATCGTTCACGGCGCGTCCGGCCGGATTGGAAAGGAGCAGATGATCCCGAATGGCGATGAACAGGTTTTGATTCAGCTGGGTGGCCCAAATGGCGGTGAGCAGCCCCAATGTAACGGCAGGGACCATCCAAAGGTGGCGACTGTGCCCGGACGGTATGGGACCGAAGTAATAAAGGCATCCCAGCGTACCCAACGGCACCAGAACGCAAAACAGACTCGGAAAAAGCACCGGCCCATTTAAATTGGCTGTTACCAGCACGGCGGCCCACAGGCCAATCATCACCAAGATCAGGCGTTTGTTTTGACGAAATACCAGCGTCCACAAATGCCAAAGGGCCCAAGTTGCCAGGGTGAGCCCGACACCGATGGACAGGGTGTAAAAGAGCCCGCCCCAAATTGCCGCACGCCACGCGGTCAGATCCGCGGCTGCCTCTCCGTGCGGTATGGCGACGTATCCGCTCGCTTTGGCCGCAAGCACCATTTGGTGCACGTCAAGATTGGACAGATAGACAAACCCGGTCGCGATGAGTTGGGCGATTAGCAATCCCGATCCAATCGGCAGCAGCGTGCTCTTGACAAGTTTCA
>JASFGJ010000397.1:0-4638 GCA_050123815.1 Desulfobacteraceae bacterium | reverse complement strand
GTAAATCTTGTAACGGCTGTGCACCGGCAGATACTTCAGATTTTCACGCAGTTCACGCACCTGCTCGACACTGTTGTTCGAGGCACCGTCGATCTCGAATACATCCGCCGCATGGCCCCCGGTTATCTCTTTGCACGATCGGCAACGGTTGCACGGGTCGCTGGCAGGCCCCTTTTCGCAGTTCATGGCCTTGGCCATGATGCGCGCAATGGTGGTCTTGCCGGTACCGCGCGGTCCGGACAACAGGATGGCATGCGCCACGCGGTCGGCCCCGATGGCGTTGGCCAGGGTCTGGGTGACGTGGACCTGTCCGACAACCTGTTCAAAGGTCTGGGGTCTGTATTTCCTTGCGAAAACAATATAGCTCATTACGGGCCGTCCTTGTACCGCCCTATATAGCCTATGTGGCATTTGTGTGCAACGCTCATAACGGCAGTCGTTTTTCAAGTTTTTCCTGAATTTGACAGTGACTGAGCATTGGTTTAGGAATCAGGGAAATTGACGGATATTCGGCTGAGTAGCATATGCTTCAGGCAGGAATGTGGCGGAGAGAGAGGGATTCGAACCCTCGGTGCCGCTATAAACGACACACACGATTTCCAGTCGTGCTCCTTCAGCCAGCTCGGACATCTCTCCGCATCATAACCCAAAAAACATTGCGCAAATAAAATGTGGCGGAAAGGGAGAGATTCGAACTCTCGGAGGGTCGCCCCTCACTGCTTTTCGAGAGCAGCGCCTTCAGCCACTCGGCCACCTTTCCGATTCCGATCAAGCGCCCCTTTCGATCGTGCACAGCGCAAGTTTGGATCAATAACTTAGTTCTCACATCGTGTCAATCGGTTTTACCACAATCAGTTGGGCCGGTTGGCCGGTTTTCCGGTTGAGCCAGTTCAAGGATGGAACCAGTATATATTTAACGGTAAACAATTGGATCGGGGGGCTTTAAGCCGGGCGAGAAACCCGTGATGGAAATCGTTACGGCTGGGCCAAAATAGGTTGAAATCATTCTACCGGCATAACCGGCTAAACCGGCAAACCGAATTACCGGCTAAACCGGCGCAACCGGCCAACTGGCAAAACCGAAGTGCACGTTTGAAAGCGTCAATACCAAGTCAGATAGATCAGATGGATCAAAATCGGCCTATCTCGTTTCCATCATTTGTTGCACTTCATCAGTATAGTTGCCGTCGGCGGTGTAGATGACCAGCGGCGGATCGACGGTCAAACCGGGGTTGCCGCGCATCACGCCCTGGGCAAGGATCAGCTTTGCGCCTTCCGGACGGCGGGAGTGAATGGCACGCATCTGCTTCGGCTCAATCCCTGCGCCGCGCATTGTTGAAAAGAGATCCACCATCCGCTCTGCCGGGTAGATCGTCGCAAAGCGCCCTCCGGTGCGCAAGATTCGACGCACAGATGAGAGCAGTTGCTCCAGATTGAGATGAATCTCGTGCCGGGCAATAGCCCGTTGCGGGTCTGGATTGAGGCGTCCCGACTGGGCTTTGTGAAAAGGTGGGTTGCAAACAACCAGGTCGACCGGACCATCCACCTGCCCTGCGTTTAGCTGACGAATATCGGCCGGTACAATGTGAATCCGATCCGTCATCCGGTTTTGGGTTGCATTGGTGCGCGCAATTTCGACCAAATCTGTCTGAATTTCGACGCCATAGAGTTGGATATCCGGATGGCGGCAGGCCAGAATCAGGGGAATGATGCCACAGCCTGTTCCCAGATCAACGACCGTTTGACCGGCTTTGGGTTCGAGTGCTGAGGCCAACAGGATGGCATCGATGGAAAACCGATAGCCTGTACGAGATTGCACCACCGATAGCGCACCATCGAAAAAGGTATCTGTGCTGTTTTGCGACATTGTGTTTATACCGGACCGATCTTGAATGTAATCGCCGTCACCCGATCGTCTCCGAGCGCCTGGTTCAGTTTGCGGATCAACTCTTTTTCCATGAACCGCATGTGGTGCAGCCAGGTTGAATTGGAAATATACACCAGCAGCATTCCCCCCTTGAAGGCCGCCGGTTGGGCATAGGCCGCTATCTTGCTGCCCGCCGCGGCCTCCCATACATCCCACACCTCAATCATGGCGCGATCCATAGCCGGCCGGTGTTGGGCCACCACCTTGCCAATGACATCCCCGATGGCCGTAAAGCCTTTGTTCCGTTTGAATCGTTTGGTCATGGCCGATGTCTCATTTATCTGTCGGTTGAGCCGGTTATGCCGGTTGGGCCGGTTGAAGGATTTCAATCTATTTTGGCCCAACTGCAACAGTTTCCATCACTGGTATATCGCCTGGCTTGAAGCCCCCCTAATGCAATTATTTATCCTCAATTATATAATGGGACACCAGTTAGCTACGCCAGTTAAACGCACAAAGTCAATGCCGTTTCCTTTTCCCGGCCCAACCGGCCCGACCGGCTCAACCGGCTCAACCGGCCCAACCGGCCCAACCGACATGCCACCAATCCGTACTGCTGTCGGGATCGAACCCGGAATTTGATTTTCCTTGACTTCGCTATATAGCCGACTTAGAGTATAGCCTGGTTAAACGAGCTGAAATCACTGACAATCAATCGAAAAACCACAACGGCAGTTCACCGAAAGCCAACCAAGGTATCAGCCTGCTGTTCATGACGATTTATCAACGCACTGCAGGAAGAATTAATTTAAAAAGATAGGTGATTACACTATGGCATGGGATTGGGAAAAATTAAATCAACAACAACGACAGCAAAAAGGCGGGCCTCCGCCCCAAATGGATGAGTTGATCAAACAGGTCAAAAATTTGAAATTTCCCGGCGGCACGATGATCATCATTGCGCTGATTCTCGTCATTGCTGTCGGCATCTCGTCCATTTTCACGATCCAATCCGGATCTGTCGGCGTCATTCAACGCTTTGGCCAATTCACCCGCATCGCACCGCCGGGGCTCAACTTCAAGCTGCCCTTCGGCATCGAACGGGTGAGCAAGGTCTCGACGGAAAAGGTCGAAAAAGAGGAGTTTGGATTCAGTTCGGAGCGCACGCAGCAAGTCCAGCGATTTCGGGGCGGCACCTCCCAAACCGTGTCACTGATGCTTACCGGCGACCTGAATGTGGCCCTGGTGCCCTGGATTGTCCAGTACCGGGTCAAGGATCCCTATTCCTATCTGTTCAAGGTCAAAGATGTCCGCGGTCTGTTGCGGGATCTGGCCGAGGCCAGCATGCGGCTGGTGGTGGGCGATCGCAGCATCAATGAGGTGATCTCCAGCCGCAGCGCCATCGCCAACCAGGCCAAAGAGGTCTTGCAGGAGGAGTTGGACAAAGCGGAAACCGGGCTGCTGGTGGTCACCATCGAGCTGAAACGCACCAATGTACCGGACAAGGTCCAGCCGTCGTTCAATGAAGTCAACCAGGCCATCCAGGAAAAGGAAAAACTGATTTACCAGGCCAGGGAAGATTACAACAAAGCCATACCGGCCGCACGGGGCGAGGCCGAACGCACCATCAAGGCGGCCGAGGGGTATGCCCTGGATCGCGTAAACCGGGCAAAAGGCGATGCGGACCGCTTTAAGGCCCTATTAGCCGAATACACCAAAGCCAAGGATGTCACCAAACGCCGCCTCTATCTGGAGGCGCTCAAGGATCTGCTGCCCAAATTGGGGCCCAAGTATATCGTCGATGCAGACCAGCAGAACCTGCTTCCGCTGTTAAACATTGGACAACAACAAGGTATCGTAAAATGAATATCAGAATAATCGCAGGTATCGCAGTCGTGGTGATCGCCATTGCTGCATTCAGCTTTGCCTACACCGTGGATGAAACCGAGCAGGTCGTGATTACCAAATTCAGCAAAGTCAATCGCACCGTACCCGAACCCGGTCTGCACTTTAAGGTTCCGATCATCGAACAAGCCGTCGTTTACCCGCGCAACCTCCAGGAATGGGACGGCGATCCGGGCGAAATCCCCACGAAGGACAAGACTTATATTTATGTCGACACATTCGCCCGCTGGAAAATCGTCGACCCGGTGCTTTTTTTCAAGACCATCGGCCCGGTGGCCGACTTGGCCAGAAACCGTTTGAACGAAATTATCGATCCGGCGGTCCGCAACCTGATTACATCCAACCGACTGATCGAAACCGTACGCAATACCAACCGCGAGCTGGATACCTTTGAGGAGGGCCTTGAGGAAATCCAGCAGAAGCCGCCTTCCAGATACAACATCTCTATCGGCCGCAGCAAAATCGACCAGATGATTTTAACGCAGGCCAAACCCAAGCTCAAAGAGTTCGGGATCGCGTTGGTGGATGTCAAGATCAAACGCATCAATTACCGAGAAGAGGTCCGCCAATCGGTGTATGACCGCATGATCGCAGAGCGCAAACAGATCGCACAGAAATTCCGCTCCGAAGGTGCCGGCGAAGCCAAAAAAATTCTGGGTGATAAGGAACTGGATTTAAAACGCATCAGATCCGAGGCTTATCGCGAGGCGCAGAAGATTAAAGGCAAGGCGGACGCCGAGTCCACAAGGCTCTACGCCGAAGCATTCGGAAAAGATCCGGAATTCTACTCGTTCGTCAAAACACTCGAAATATATGGCGAGTCGCTGGACAAGGAGAGTTCCATGGTCCTGTCCACCGATTCGGAT
>JASFGJ010000396.1:0-4638 GCA_050123815.1 Desulfobacteraceae bacterium | reverse complement strand
GCCGATGTCGACAATCCAATCGGCGGCCTCCATGGTCTCGCGGTCGTGCTCGATCACGATCAACGAGTTGCCGATATCGCGAAGATGCTGCAATGTCCGGAGCAGCTTCAGATTGTCGCGCTGGTGCAGCCCGATGGAGGGTTCATCCAGGATATAGAGGACACCGGTCAGCTCGGACCCCACCTGGGACGCCAAACGAATGCGCTGCGATTCGCCGCCGGATAGGGTGGGCCCTTTGCGCGACAGGGTCAGGTAGTCGAGTCCCACGTTCAATAAAAATCCAAGGCGGTTGAGGATCTCTTTGACGAGTTCGGCGGCGATCAGCTTTTTATTCCCGGACAGTCGAAGACCCGAGAGGAACGCGTGCGCCTGGGCAATGGTCATGTCGGTCAGATCGATGATCGATTTGCCGTCGATGTACACATGCAACACTTCGGCCTTCAGACGGCGCCCCCCGCAATGCGAACAGGCCTGGGAAGACATGAAGCCGGCATAATATTTCTTCTGATGTTCGGATTGGGTCTGGCGGTAGCGACGCATCATGGTGTTCATCAGCCCCTCCCAGGCCAGGGTGACCTGCCCCTGGATCTTTTCCGAATCCCAGTTGACCTTCATCTCCCGGCCGTCCGAGCCGTGAAGCACTATCTGGCGGTGGCTTTTGGGTAGATCTTTCCAGGGGGTATCAAAGTCAAGGCCCCATTGCGACTCCATGGCGGCCAGCTGACGCCCCCCCCACGAGCCGTTCTGGTTGCCGCCTTTTTTCTGGAAATAGTTGCGCAGGGGCAGTACCGCGCCCTGGCGGATGGAGAGCCCGGGTTCGGGAACGATCTTGTCGACATCCATGCTCAGCTCACTGCCGATGCCGTTGCATTGGGGGCACATGCCCAAGGGCGAATTGAAAGAGAACAAGGCGGGCTCCAACTCGGGATACGACAGGCCGCAGCAGGCACGCGCTTCGCTCATCATAAGATCCTGCCCGTCGAGCGGATGCACGATCAACCGCCCGCGTCCGAATTTGAGGGCAAGCTCCACCGAATCGGTCAGCCGCTTGACAAATGATTTGGATGATTTCAGCACCAGCCGGTCGACCACCACTTCGATGGTGTGTTTTTTATGCCGGGCAAGTGTCTGGACATCTTCGAGGGGCTGCACCACGCCATCCACCCGGACCCGGGCAAAACCGGCCTTGCGCAATTGCTCCAGGTGCTGCTGATGGCGGCCTTTGCGGTTTTCCACGATGGGCGCCAACAGCAGGAACTTTGTACCGTCCGGCAGTTCCGCTATCTGCTGCACCATACTCTGGGCATCGCCGCGGCCGACGGGCTGTCCGCATTTGATACAGTATTGTTCACCGATACGGGCGTACAGGACCCGCAAAAAGTCGTAGATCTCGGTAATCGTTCCGACGGTGGAGCGCGGATTCTTGCTTGCCGCCTTCTGCTCGATGGATATGGTGGGCGACAGCCCCCGGATGGTGTCGTATTTGGGCTTTTCCATCTGCCCGATGAACTGGCGGGCATAGGCGGAGAGCGACTCAACATAGCGCCGCTGCCCTTCGGCGAAAATCGTGTCAAAGGCCAGGCTCGATTTTCCGGAACCGGATACACCGGTAAATACGATCAACTGCTTCTTGGGCAGTGTCACATCGATCGATTGCAGATTGTGTTCCCTGGCGCCGCGAACTTCAATGACATCCAGCTCTTTGGCGGCTTTGGGGCGGCGTCGGGCAGTGGGGCGTTTTGTCGGCATTGTTCAGGTCCAGTCCAATATGCTTATGCGAAATACGCCGGATATTATCACTTTTTACGGCTCTCATGGAAGCTCAAGTTATGGTTATTTTGTCGTGCTCGTGCGCGTGCTCGTAATCGTAATCGATTCTTTTTTCGACCGCAACAAACCGATTCGATTACAATTACAATTACGAGCACCGCTCCGCTGAGCACGAAACTACCATCAATACAAACATAGTTAATAATTAACTTGGACGGGTGGCACCGGCAAGAATACCCGGTGGCCGAAGGCCAGGAGGTCTTCAATGATACCAAACCGATTGTGCAATTGCTCCTCTTGTTGCTGCGCAACCCGGGCAACAAGTTGCCTGGGCGGGCAACAAGTTGCCTGGGCTGGCAACAAGTTGCCTGGGCCACCCGCCGTTAACGTCCTTTACTGGTACGACTGGGGCTGTGTCAGTTGACCCTATCGTTGCAGCTCCCCCCGACCGGCAGATAGGCATATCATGATTATGACCGTACAGCCAGGGGATCCGATTCTTGTTTCACTGAGAACGGTATGACCGGACAATGATCTTTAGGATCAGGGCTCACTGACACAAGGCATACCGTTCACCGTCTAACGCCCTGACACCTATTTGACATAAGTGATAATGGATATAAAGGCCCCTTGCGGATCCTGCAGAACACAGAAGCGCCCCACCTCGGGAATATCCTTCGGCGGCATATGAATTTTGGCCCCCAGGGCAGCGGCCTTTTCCGCGACTGCGTCCACGTTGTCCACGGTAATGTAAAGCCCCCAGACCGGAGGCATCTCGGCTGGAACGTCTTCCGGAAAGGGCATCATGCCCGCCACTTCATCATCGTTTGCCTTGACAACGGTGTAGGTCATCTTCTCCGTCTCCATGGGCATGTCCTCGAATTGCCAGCCGAACAGCTCGCCATAAAACGACTTGGCGGCCGAAACATCCGTGGTCATGAGTTCGCTCCAACTGATGGCACCGTGTTTTTTCAACTTGTCATCCATTTTACTTCCTCCCATTGTGTGTCGCTTTGTTGTTTTCGAACGGTTGTGGTTGGTAATGCCGGCTATGGATAACACCAGCCGCTGTGTGATTCCGCACCCAAAAATCGAACGGAGACAGAGCCCTAAAAGTTAGAAAGGGTTCTGTCGGACACATGGCGGGTATATAAAACCCGCTGGTGACAACCCTATGTCAGTTGATTTAAAAAAACCAAAAACTATTTGTGATGCTCATAGAGCCGCCGGGTGTGGCCGCGCAGAACCGCTTTGAGCGGTTCCGGAGAAATCACCTCGACGGCGTCCACAAAGCTGAGCAGCCAGCGGGCGATACCTTCGTAAGAGGCGGTCAAAAAATGCATTTCGATATGGCCGTCGCGCTCTTTTTGTTCCACGAAGCCGAAGTAGTATTTCTGGTCGCGGGCAAAGCGCGCCGCAGTCTGATCGAAACGCACGCAGGCGGGCTTTAAGTCGGTGCTGTAAACCATGCGCTTGATCAAATCTTTCAGATCGCCGTGTCGGCCGGTATCAAATTTGGACTGAGTGGCGTTGATGCTGCGGATGCGATCCACGCGAAAATCGCGATAGTCGCTGCGCAGGCGGCAATAGGCCAGCAGATGCCAGAAGGATGCATAAAAACAAAGCCCCAGTGGTTCGATCATGCGCCGGGTGGTCTCCTCTTTATAGCCGGAAGTGTACTCGATGCGAATGACCCGATTACGCCCCAGCACGGCTTGAATCTCGGCCAGGATATCATTGGGGAATCCGTCTGGGCTGCCGGGCGCGGTTTTCAACACTTCGATGTAGGAAGAGAGGGTATTGAGATGCTCCGACTCTTTTTTATCCAGCACCAGTTTGATCTTGTCCATGGCCCCTGCAAAACACCGGTTGACGGACATATCACTGAATTTTTCAATCAGCTTGCTGCCCAGCAGCAGGGAGTTCGCCTCCTCGGGGGTGAACATGATGGGCGGCAGATGAAAGCCCTCGGCCAAAAAGTATCCCAGCCCAACCTCCGAACCGATGGGCACGCCGGCATCTTCCAGGGCCCGGATATCGCGATAGACGGTCCTCAGGCTGATGCCGAAGCGTTCGGCGATCTCCTTGCCGCGAACGATTCGCTGGGTCTGCAATTTCAACAGGATGGCGGTCAATCGATCGATTCGGTTCATGACAGGTTCCGTCCTCGCAGGCCCCATAGCAGACATACCAGGGCCAATAAAGTGGCCGCGACCGATACTGCAGCGACGGCCCACAATCCGGACCAGGTCCATAAGACACCACCGGTCAGCGCACCTATCATGCGCCCCACACCGGCAGTGGCCAGCACCCCGGCCATCATGGTGGCGCGGGCGGTGGGCAGCAACTCGGTGGCCACGGAAAAACTGCACACGACGCTGAATTCAAATGTCATAAAAATTAAAAACAGACCGGCAAGGGCAGCGGGCAATGATGTCCCGATAAGCGGCAACAAGGCATAGCATCCGGTTGCCAGCAACATTCCAACAATCAGCGAGCGCTTCAATCCCATGCGATCGGCCCACAGAGCGGTAATGGATTCGCCCATCAGTTCGGCCGCCCCGATGACACTGCTGCTGAAACCCAGCGCAATGAGGCTGACGCCGAAATCATGCTCAAACCAGGCACCGAAAACCACGAACAGGTTGTCGTTGCCCATGCTCATCCAAAAGGCAAATCCCAACATCCCGGCCGCCGGCCGAATACGGATCAACTGGGTCAGGCTCGCCAGGATGCCCTGCCGGGGAACCTGGTGGGCGATCGAATCGGATGCCGCAGGTATCACCCTTGCCAGGATGACATACCCCAGGCCGCCGAGAACGGCCATTGCCAGAAAGGACCAGCGCAAACCGAATTGGTCGATGATCA
>JASFGJ010000395.1:0-4643 GCA_050123815.1 Desulfobacteraceae bacterium | reverse complement strand
ACCATGCCCTGCGTAGTGTCAAGATACACGGCTATTTGCCGCATACTCAAACACAGGCAAAGCGTAAGAAAAGGGTTGGTGTGTTATTCGCAGGGAGTGTCAGAGGGTGTCAGGGCTATGCCACGACATACGATCCGGTGCCGACGGCAATGAGGTCACCCTTTTCATTGATCAGTTCAATTCTGGCAACGGCGACTTTGTTCCCGGTCCGTAAGGTGTAGCCGGTGGACACGAACGATTCGCCGATCCCCGGCCGCAAATAATCGACGCGCAGATCGATGGTCCCGAGCCGGCCGAAGCGCTCGAGTTTGGCATCCAGGTCTCGGTCGAAAATCTTTTCTTGAATCCCCATGAAGGCGGCCAGACCGCCCGTAACATCGATTACCGATGAAATAACGCCGCCATGCAGGGCGCCGCGGATATAGTTGCCGATCAATTCGTCGCGCATCTCGAACCGGACTTTAACCCGCTGATAGCCAATGGAAGCCACTTTTAGCCCAAGCACTTTATTAAATGGGATTTTCTCATTGAACATGTCGTTGATGACCCCAAACAATCTCTCGTCGTTTGTTTCTCGATCCATACTCTCTCCCGTCCCAATCATTAAAGAGGCATTCCGATGTATGGCCTATTTTGCCTTTACCGGTCGTGATGGTCTCTAAACGCAGCGATCGCTACTCTCGGTCCTGGAAAGTGGCGCGATTGACAGATCGGTGATCAATTTTATTGATTTACATCGCTTCATTTTCTATAAATGCCCTTACGGTATATAAAAATCAACCATGTCTCACCCTGACCGGCCCCTCTTTGCTACGGGGCCGGGCGGAGCTGACGCTGAAATGGTTACCTGGAGCGATGCATGTATCGTGACAACTACATCAAGGCCCTTCGAACAGAGTTATTGGAAATGGTGGCAGAGCATCTCACTCCGGTTGCCTTGAATTACGGCTACAGCGATGTTCCCCTCGAAACCACCATCAAATGGCGCCCGCAGGTACTGTTGCTGGGCAACTATTCATCCGGCAAATCGACCTTGATTAACGATTTTCTCGGTGCCCGTGTCCAGGCCACCGGCCAGGCGCCAACGGACGACTCCTTCACGGTTATCACATACGACGACAGCCAGGCTGCCGACACCGAGATCAGCGTTACCGAAGAACGAGACGGCAAATACCTGCTCAACGACCCGGAATATCCGTTTGAAACGCTAAAGAAACATGGGCAGCGTTTTGCCTCCCATTTTAAGCTGAAAAAAGTCAACGCCCCGTTCTTAAAAAACCTGGCGATTATCGATACACCGGGCATGCTGGACAGCATCACCGAACGCGACCGCGGCTACAATTACCAGGAAGTGATCGGTGACCTGGCGCAGATCGCCGACCTGGTGCTGGTGCTGTTCGACCCGCACAAGGCCGGAACCGTTCGTGAGGCCCACACCAGTTTGCGGGACACCTTGCCGGCGCGCACATTCGAAGACCGCGTTCTGTTTGTGCTGAACCGAATCGATGAATGCGCATCCATGATCGATCTGCTGCGGGTCTATGGCACCTTGTGCTGGAATCTGTCCCAAATCACGGGACGCAAAGATATCCCGATGATCCATTTGACCTATTCGGCTCATGACGCCAGCCAGAGTACACAACGACGCGACACCAGCTACCTGCGATACCTGGAAAACCAGCGTGAGGAATTAAAAAAGGCAGTGCTCCAGGCACCGTGCTATCGCCTGGATAATTTGGCCAGTTTTGTCGAAACCCATGGCGAACGGCTGGCGCATTTTCTGGAAGCCTTGATCAGCTATCGCAAACGGGCGCGCAAGGCACGGCTGAAAACATTTGCCGTGGGCCTGGGCATCAGCCTGTTGGTTGGAGCGGCGGGCTTTGTGTTGTCCCTGATATCTCCCCCGCTGGCCGGAACCGATATGGTGATCAAGTCGGCAATCGGCGGAGGCGCGGCGCTTTTGTTTATGATTTTCTGGTCCACCGCTCCAAGACGCTTTTTCTTCAAACGCTTTCATAAAAAAATCGCTCAGAACATAAACAATCTAACGGCATTGAACAGTCAAACACGCCGAGACAGCTGGGAGGCGGTCCGAGAATTGGTGCTGAAACATCTCAAATCGACAAACGGCAAATTCTCGCTTTCTGAAGTCAGACAACGCTTCACCGCTGTATGGAAAGTTTATGAAAAGGGCTCAAAAGAAATTCGTGAAGCTCTACGGGAGTTGGAAGACCTGGCTCCCGATGAAGAGGAGGATTTTTTCAAGATGCGTCTGGGGCTGACCTCAAACCAGATCGAAAAGGAAAAAATGGAACCCGATATTATGATGTAGAATCGGTTTTGACCCAGAAAACAGACTGGTATTATTACTGAATTTAGTGACGCACTGAAAAGTACCATGGAAATTACAAACAATCTTCCCGAAATCCCGCGCGACCGCGCCGACGACATTCACAATCTCCAATGGGCGGACGACTGTGATCTGGTCCTGTTTGTGGCAGGCAACCAGTTTATGGTCATGCCCGAATTAATTGCGGCTTTTCAATCGCGCCACCCCGACATACGTCGAATTTTCTACGAAACCCTGCCGCCACGGCTGGAACTTCGACAGATCTTGGCCGAAGGCGCCATGTTTCGCGGCCAGCCAATAAAGGCATACCCGGACATTTATGCCTCCGTTAATTTGTCCAACATGAAAACATTGGAAAGGCGCGGACATATTCGCCAGGGTGACTACCATCTTTATCTGCACAATCGCCTGACACTCATGGTGCCGGAGGGAAACCCGGCGGGGATCCAAACCATCTCCGATCTGGCCGGCGAACGGGTTCGTATCTCGCAGCCCGATCCGGCCGGGGAGGATATCGCGGTCCACACGATGAACATGTATCGCTCGGCCGGATCGGACGAATTGGTCGAACGCATCATGAAAACCAAACGCGCGGAAGGCACCACCATCTTTACCATCGTGCATCACCGCGAGACACCCTTGCGGATTTCAAAAAAGACGGTGGATGTCGGACCGGTTTGGGCCACCGAGGCGCTGCACGCAAAAACCACCGATCTAGCTTTTGAAATCGTCGAACCCGGACCGGAATTCGATCAACGCGACCATATCGACTACTATATCTGCAGGACCACCCATGCGCCACATGCCACCAATGCGGAGCGATTCCTCGAATTTATTCAATCGGAACAGGCACAATCAATTTACAAGAGCTATGGTTTCGTCGGGATCGATGGGCAATAAAAGGAGATAAAACATCCCATTTGGAGGTGGCTGTATGGAAAACTTTAATCCCGAGCATGCGCTAAGTCGCGTCCATCGCGAATTTGGAGAACACGGCGGCGTGACACCCTCCATTTCGCGCTCATCCACTTTTACGGTCATGGATCCGGCGACCATGCCGGAAATCTTCGAGGGGTTGCGGGGGCCGAATAAAAACGGTTGCTTTTTGTACAGCCGGCACTACAACCCGACCGTTACCGTTCTCTCCCGCTATCTGGCCGCCATGGAAAGGACCGAGTCCGCGATGTGTACCGCCA
Source organism: Desulfobacteraceae bacterium (assembly GCA_050123815.1). GTDB lineage: Bacteria > Desulfobacterota > Desulfobacteria > Desulfobacterales > Desulfosarcinaceae > JARRKU01. The sequence continues at coordinate 1,097 of JASFGJ010000395.1, read as the reverse complement.
GCGGGATGTCTGCCATCGCGTGCACACTGCTGCAATTGTGCCGCCAGGGTGATCATATCGTGTCCAGCAATACCATTTACGGCGGCACCCATGCCCTGTTGGATGAGCTGTTGCCCGAAATGGGCATCACGACAACCTTTGTCGATCCGTTCAACAATCGGGACTTTGAAAATGCCATCAACGCCAAAACCAAGGTCCTTTATGTTGAAACCATGGGCAACCCGACCTTGCACATTGCGGATCTGCCCGCCCTGGGTCGCATGGCGACAAAGAGAGGCCTGACCCTGGTGGTTGACAACACCTTTACCCCCATGTTGGTTACGCCGGCCTTGCACGGCGCGCACGTAGTGGTCTATTCCTTGACCAAATTCGTCAATGGCGCCAGTGATGTGATTGCGGGTGCCATCTGCGCCGACAATGATCTGATTTTACAACTCAAGGACCTGCATATCGGCCGCGCCATGCTGTTGGGGCCGACCATGGATCCGCGCTCTGCATTCGATATGATACAGCGCCTGCCGCATCTGGCGATCCGCATGCGCGAACACAGCCGTCGCGCCTCGGCGATCGCGCAGCATCTCGAACAGGCCGGTGTCTCGGTAATCTACCCCGGTCTTGCATCCCATCCACAGCGTGACCTGTTTACGAAATTGCTCAACCAGGGATATGGACACGGCGGCGTGCTGGCTGTCGACTGCGGCACCCAACGACAGGCCGAGCATTTTATGTCGGTGCTGCAAAATGAGGAAGATTTTGGCTATATCGCTGTTTCATTGGGCTATTACGACACCTTGATGTCTTGTTCCAGTTCATCGACGTCATCGGAAATCCCGCCCGAAGACCAGGATAAAATGGGTCTCTCTCCGGGGCTGGTGCGCCTCTCTATCGGCTTTTCGGGCACACTTGAAGATCGTATCCAGCAAATCGACCGGGCCATCCGCAAGGCAGGATTGATTGGTTAAGTTTCAAACCGTCACCATGCGACGAACCACGATGCAGCGAAACCAGAACACACCAATGACAGGGCAGGACCGGAACGCAACCGCTCAAATGCACCGTTCGGCAATGGCCTTGATCCGCCGCCGGCGCACCATGGT
>JASFGJ010000394.1:0-4694 GCA_050123815.1 Desulfobacteraceae bacterium | reverse complement strand
TTCCTGTTGTGCGGCATCAAAGGAGCGCCATTTGATCGGTCCTTCCGATTTCTTTCCGGCCACAGCGGCATCTGATATCAACAGCAGAAGTATTACCAGGCCAATAGTTCGGATCCATCTATGCATGTTATCTCTCTCCTAGCAGGTCTTTTCTCTCCACGCCAGCCGCCTCCGGCGGGACCGGAGGGTACGTCCGAAATTCTTTCGTAGTCGCTCAACGGTATCGGACCAGTTATTATAATGTCAACAGCTTTAGGCTATCCGTCACCAGTGCAAGACCGATCAGAACCAACAAGATGCCGGCCACCGGATTGATAAACCGCATGACCATCTTGGTTCTGCGGATAAACCCCAGCAGGAAGTTGATGCCGACCGACAGGCACATAAAGGGCAGCGCCATCCCGATGGAGTAGGCACACAGCAACCCGATGGCCTGCATGACGGTCTCTTTCTGTTGGGCCAGAACCAGAACGGATCCAAGGATCGGCCCGATGCAGGGGGTCCAACCGGCCCCAAATGCCATGCCGATGAAAAAGGTTCCAAAGAAATGTAATGGCTTTTGCTGAATATGCAAACGTTTTTCGAATTCCAGAATGGGGATTCGTATAATCCCGGTCAAATGCAGACCGAACAGGATGATAAAATGGCCGCCGATCGTGCTGATCAGCGCCTTTTGTTCACCAAACAGGCTGCCGAGGTAAGAAGCGGATGCCCCTAAAGCGACGAAAACCACTGAAAAACCAAGCACAAATGCCAGGGTTGAGCGGATGATTTTTCTTCGAACGGCCGTCTGAGAGGCCGTGGTCAGCTCATCCAAGGTCAGGCCGGTGATAAAGCAGAAATAGGAGGGGATCAGCGGCACAACGCATGGTGAAAAAAAGGAGAGCAGACCGGCAAACAGGGCAGCGGGAAAGGTAGCATCAGCAAGCAGATTCATTGAAGTCTAAAACACTTTCTTTTAGGCGGCTATCGCCGCTGTTTTTTGCGTGTGGGCGTATCGCAGGGTACTTACACCCATTACCAGAAAGATGACATCCCGCAGCAGGTACCACCACATGCCGGCAGGTGCGCTTTGGTCCAACGTAAAGCATCCGCAGGCGACATCCATGCCCCTGTAAATGTTGAAACAAATTGCGGCAGTGAACGTGACGATCAAAGCCGTCAATAGGGTTGCGCTGCCCCTGGTCCAGCGGTTGACAACCAGGCAAATTCCACAAGTCAGTTCCAGCCAAGGCAGGAATATCGCCGCAGGGGCAATGAAAACTTCCGGCAGGATCTGGTAATTGGCAATTACCCTTGCAAATGCTGCAGGTTCCCATACTTTGCCCCAACTTGCAAAGATAAAAATCAATCCCAGAATGATCCGATTGGCGGATATCAGAATCTTTGCAGCGCGGTTCATTGCGTGATTGGCCATTTTATTTTCGCGCTAGGCCTTCCCGTTGAATTGCTCGATCATCATCTCCCCCAGTTCCTGAGAGCGCCTGGTGGCCGCCTCCACCGCATCGATGAGCGTGGTGCGCAACCCGCCCTTTTCGAGGGTGTGCAGACCGGCAATGGCCGTTCCTCCGGGTGAGGTTACCATGTCCTTGAGCTCACCGGGGTGATAGGTGGTTTCCAACAGCATTTTGGCGGCGCCCAGCACCGTCTGCGATGACAGGATGCGTGCCTCCTGCCGTGACAATCCCATTTTGACCCCTGCATCGGCCAGCGCATCCACGATCATAAAGATATAGGCGGGACCGCTGCCGCTAAGCCCGGTAACGGCATCCATGAGGTTGTTTTCTTTCAAGAAAACACAGCGACCAACCGAGTTGAAGATGGCCATGGCCTGGTCGATGTCCTCTTTTTTGGCGTGAGAACCGGCGGCAATGGCCGTTGCGCCCTCCTGGACGGCCACGCACAAGTTTGGCATGGCACGGATCAATCGCAGATCCTTGTGAATCAGAGATTCGATGGCGGCCATGGGGACACCGGCCGCTATCGAAATGATCAGTTTCGATGCATCCAGAACCGAGGCGGTCTCTTTGATAACCTGCGCCATGATCTGCGGTTTGATGGCATATATGATGATCTCGGCGGATCGAATGACCTCTGGGTTGTTCGTCGTAATTTGTACCCCATACGTCGCTTTAAGTGATTCCAGTCTATCCTGGCGAACATCCGAACAGATGATATCGGATGGATTCGATCGATTGGTGCTGATCAAACCGCTCAACAGGGTTTCCGCCATATTTCCAGCGCCGATAAATCCAATGGTTTTGTTATCCAACATGATTGCATATCCCCGTTTTTGATTCACAAGTCGTCAAGATTGCATTCGTACGAACTAGGCTACTTTAAAAACTGGAGTGAAATTGTCAAGAAAATTCAATGGTATTGCCATAAATTCGGAGCAACTTTGTCGAGCCGGTCGGCAAATCACGCAACCCACGAAAAATCTTGACTTATTCATTCAATTGGTCTTATCCTTTCCATGGATCGGCACATGCAGCCGATAACGTCTGAGCCTCGGCTAACCGACAAAGTATGGGCTTGTTGTCATTGATCGCCAACCCCACGGCACCGAATCGATAAAATTGGGGATACGGAAGGTTATGTTCATTTTTGGAGATATACTCGTCGCTATTTCTAAGGTATTGAACGTTGTCCTGACGTTTCTTTGGATCATTATACTGGCAAGAGCCATTCTATCCTGGGTCAATCCAGATCCTTACAATCCAATCGTACGCTTTATCCATAACGTGACCGAACCGATTCTTTTCCAGGTTCGAAAGCGCTTGCCTTTTCAGTTCGGAGGCATGGACTTTTCGCCGTTGATCGTTTTTTTGGCGATTATTCTAATTCAAGAGATCATCATCCATCGCTTATACGTATTGGGCGCCTCAATTCGATAGCGATCAGGAGGTTTGGCAAAATGAGCCTGACACCACTGGATATTCAGCAGCAGCAATTTCAAGTCCGCTTCAGGGGGTTTGATATCCGTGAGGTGGATCGCTTTCTCGAGCAGGTATCCGAAGCATTTGCCAACGTTCAAAACGACAGCAAAAATCTCAAGGAAGAGATCCGCGGGCTCAAACTTGAAAATCAGGGGTACAAGGAGCGCGAAGAGACGTTCAAACGTGCCATGCTCAATTCACAAAAGGTTTTGGAGCAGATGAAGGACAATGCGCGGAAATCGGCCGAGGTCATTATCGCAGATGCCGAAGTCAAGGCTGAAAAGATCCTCAATCGCGCGCACAATCGTTTGTCACAGCTCCACGAGGACATTGCGGAATTGAAACGCCAGCGGATGCAGATCGAAGTTCAGATTCGCTCCGTTATCGAAGCCCATTCGAAACTGCTCGAGATCGGAAAAGAGAGCATGGAGGCCTTGGACGAATCAGACGATAAAGTGGCTGTATTGAAACAGCCGCCCAGCACATTAAGCTAGTGCCTGTCCGGAAATCGAGCCACACGATTGGGCATATCGTTTCAACGACAAAAAAATATGCATCTAATTTTGCGCGAGCCCTAAACATCTTTGGTGCAATAGTCGATATAGAACAGGGAGGCGCCGCATGTGCGGTTGCCTCTTTCCAATATGCAACGGAACGTAGACTCTCAGGGAGTAACAAATGGCCAAAATTGATGCTTTTTTTAAGTTAATGCATGAGCAAAACGCCTCCGACCTTCACTTGATGGCCGGCCAACCACCGGCGCTGCGCATCCATGGCGACATTGAACGGGTCAAGTACAAGACGTTGGAAAACGACGAACTGCGCGCCATGTTGTATGAAATTGCCGCCGAGGACAAGATCAAAACATTTGAAGAGACCGGCGATGTCGATTTTGGCTACGAGATCCCGCAACTGGCGCGTTATCGCGCCAACTTCTTTATGCAGAAAAATGGCGTAGCGGCCGTATTCCGAGAGATTCCCAGCTCCATTATGAATTGCGAACAGCTCGGTTTGCCCTCGGTCATGGCCAAACTGGCTTCGCTGCCCCGTGGCCTGGTGATTGTCACCGGCCCCACCGGCAGCGGAAAATCGACAACCCTGGCAGCCATTATCGATGAGGCCAACCGCACGCGCAGCGACCACATCGTCACCATTGAAGATCCCATTGAATTCGTTCATCAGAGCCGCGGCTGTCTGGTCAATCAACGCGAGCTCGGAATTCACACCAAATCGTTCTCAGCTGCTCTGCGCGGCGCATTGCGTGAAGATCCCGACATCATCCTTGTTGGCGAGATGCGTGATCTGACAACCATCAGCCTGGCGATCGAAGCCGCCTCGACGGGCCATTTGGTGTTTTCCACCCTTCATACCACCAGCGCGGCCAAAACGGTTGATCGAATTGTCGAAGTCTTTCCCTCCGAAGAGCAGGGACAGATCCGATCGACACTGGCGGACGGCATCCGGGCAATCATCTCCCAGACGCTGTTCAAGCGCATCGACAAAAAAGGGCGAATTCCGGCCCTGGAGATATTAATCGCCACTCCGGCGGTGCGAAACCTGATCCGCGAGGCCAAATCACACCAGATCCCGTCCATGGTTCAAACCGGAAAGAAATATGGGATGCAGCTGTTGGACGACGCCATTATGGACTTGTTCAACAAGGGCAAAATCAGTGCGGATGATGCCTATATGAAGGCCAATGAAAAAGGGCGGTTTCGACCCCTGCTGAACGCACCGCCGACCGATTTTACCGAG
>JASFGJ010000393.1:0-4711 GCA_050123815.1 Desulfobacteraceae bacterium | reverse complement strand
TGTGGAAGAACGCGGTGTAAAATTGCATTACTGGTCGGATGAGATGCTCAACACGTTTCGTACCGCCTGGCAGGAAGTGGCCACGGAACTGAGTTCCCAGTCCCCGATGTTCAAGGAGGCATGGGAGGATCTGAGCGCCTTTCGCAAGGACTACAAATTCTGGCAGACTTACGGATTCCTGCCACGCCCGAAAGCGCCGACGAACTAAACGTTAAACCAAAACGACGAACCGGAGGACATCCGCCATGGCCACTGAAAACTCGAACGAGGCGCTGCCCAACCGATTCAGCGACATCCTCGATGCGTTGATCCGCACCATCGGCCACGTTGTCATGTGGACCAATATCGTTCTTATCGTCGTCATTATCCTGCAGGTTGTGCTCCGGTACGGTTTCGGTCGAGGATTGGTGGTGCTGGAAGAGCTGCAATGGCATCTGTACGCCATCGGCATTATGTTCGGCGCCTCTTATGCACAGATTCTCGACAACCACATTCGTGTCGACATCATCCATTCGCGGTTATCGGACAAATGGAAAATGCGCTGGGACCTGTTCGGCATTGTTTTTCTGCTGCTGCCGTTTATCGTCGTTATTTTTCATCAAAGCCTGGATTTCGTTAGCGAGTCGTTCCGACTGGGCGAACGCTCGGACGCCCCGCTGGGGCTGCCCTGGCGATGGGCCATCAAGGCCGTCATCCCCATCTCCTTCGCCTTGCTGGGGGTGGCCACCATCTCGCGGGCAATCCGAATCATCACCAACATGGGGAGGGCCTAACCCATGGAATTCAATGACTATCTGGTCATCGCCATGTTTCTGACGTTCATCGGCCTGCTCTTTACCGGCTACCCCATTGCATGGGTGCTGGGAGGCGTGGCCTGCCTGTTTACGCTGGTGGGCTACTACTCCGATCTCTGGTTCGGCACCTTTACCGGGCTCGACTACCTGACCCTGGGCATGTCGGTCAACCGCATCTACAAATTCATGGACAACTGGGTCCTGGTCGCGCTTCCCATGTTTATCTTCATGGGATTGATGCTGGATCAGTCCGGCATCGCCGAGGGGCTGATGCAATCCATGCAGAACCTGTTCGGCAAGGTGCGCGGGGGGCTGGCCGTAACGGTGACAACCATCGGCATCATTCTGGCGGCGTCCACCGGCATCATCGGCGCATCGGTGGTATTGCTGGGCCTGCTCTCTTTGCCGGCGATGATGAAACAGGGCTATTCAAAGCAGCTGGCGCTGGGCACTATTGCCAGTTCCGGCACCCTGGGCATATTGATTCCGCCCAGCATCATGCTGGTCATTATGGCGGACCAATTGGGGCTGTCGGTGGGGGATCTGTTCATGGGAGCACTGCTGCCCGGAATTATTCTGGGCCTTCTATACATCGGTTTCATCCTGATATTCTGCCTGATCAAGCCGGACGCGGCCCCCCTTGACCCGGAACGCAAGCCTCTCGAAGTGAAAATGATCTGGGATGTGTTGAAGCATATCTTCCCTCCGGCCTTGCTGATCCTGGCCGTTCTCGGATCGATATTCGCCGGCATCACCACCCCCACGGAGGCCAGCGGTGTGGGAGCCCTGGGCGCAACCATCCTGGCGGCGGCCAACAAAAAATTGAACCGCAAGGTCCTCATGGAGGTGACCCGCGCCTGCTTCAATACCACCGCCTATATCTTCGCGATCTTTTTGGGCGCCACCTGTTTTGCCCTGGTTCTGAGAAATCTGGGGGGCGACGAATTCATCGAACGCATGCTATCAAACATTCCTCTGGGCCCGTACGGCATCATGGCCGTGATCCTCGGGTGCATCTTCCTGCTGGGCTTTTTCCTGGACTGGATCGAAATCACGCTGATCGTTCTGCCGTTGATCGCGCCGGTGGTCTCTACGCTGGGATTTAAAGTCGACGGCTACGGGGTCATCGACAATCCGGAGTTGATCTGGTTCGTGGTGCTGATCGCCGTGAGCCTGCAGACCTCATTTCTGACACCACCGGTCGGGTTTGCCCTTTTCTATCTGAAAGGTATCTGCCCGGATGATGTGGAACTGGTGGACATCTACAAGGGAGTGGTCCCCTTTATCATACTGCAGCTGATCGGATTGCTGATTGTCGCTCTCTTTCCTCAACTGGTGATATGGCTCCCGGCCATCGCCTACGGTTAGTTTTAGAAGCCGGAGAGCTCCAGATCCCGCGTTGCCAAGGGATCGCAGTAGCATAACTACGGCTTCACCCTTGGCGCCTTGGCTCTGAAGCTCTCCGGCTCCTAAAACTTTGGGTTCCATTTTGAAATAAGTATTAGACTCTAAACTCAGGGAGTTTGCCATGAAAAAACGACACTCTTCCAACAGTATATTCCTTCTTGGCCTGATTTGGGCCGTTATTTTTTCATGGGCGTCCGCGTGTCCCGCGGCCGACACCTATTCCCTGGGTATCGCATTAGGATTGAGCGGCACCGGTGAACCTTACAGCCGCCAGGCTCTTGAAGGCATCGAAATGGCCGTCAACACGATCAATTCCAGCGGTGGTCTGATGGGAAAACACCCCATTCGCGTCTTCATCCGCGATACGCAGACCCGGCCGGATGAAGCGGTTCGGGCGGCCAAAAATCTAATCGAAGAGGAAAAGGTTCGCTGTGTTATCGGCACCTATTCGAGTGCCACCGCCCTGGCCATCAAACCGCTGCTGCACGAGGCCCGCATCCTGCACATCGCCCCGATCAGCAATTCCGAGCAGATTACGCGGCAGGATCCCAGCCCCTATACCTTTTCGGTGGTGCCCAACACCTACATGATGTCCAAAGGGACCATCATCGGGGTCGCCGCATTGGCGAAGAAAAAGGGTTGGACCAAGTATGCCACCATTGCCTCCGATTACGCCTGGGGTCGATCCAGTCAGGAGGTTCAGGTCGAACAACTCCAGCACGTCGCGCCCCGGATCGAATTGGTGGGCCAATATTGGCCAAAGCTCGGTCAAACCCGGTTCAATTCGTTCATCGTCGACATCCAGGCCCGCAAGGCCGATTTCGTGCTCTCTTCCATTGCCGGCACCGACAACGCCTATTGGATGCGCGATGCCAGGGATTATCGTCTGTTCAAAACCGTGGCCCATCCCGGTGGCCTGGTCAGCGTCACCGAACTGATTTCTCAGGCCATGTCCATTCGCCGGGGAACTTACGGCCGCTGCCGCGCGCCGTTTTTCGCCCACATGGATGTCCCCATGATGGCCGCTTTTGTGGATGCCTATCGCCATCGATACGGACGTTTTCCGTCGGACTGGGCGGTGCTGGCGTATGACGCCGTCCAGGTGCTGCGCCAGGGAGTCGAAAAAGCCGGCAGCATCGATACCGAACGTGTCCGTAAAGCCCTGAAGGGCATGACGGTCGAGACCACCAGGGGAAGACTTTTTTTCCGGAAGGTCGACAATCAGCTGAGTTGTTCGGTTTACTTCGGCCGGGTGGCCGACGACCCCCAATACCGGTTTCCCATCTATCACGACCTAACCGAAATCAAGGCGCAGCAATGCTGGAGACCGGAACAGGAGATCCGCGACGCACGGAAGAAATAACCGACAAAACGGTGACGCCTCAAAACCCCCTTGAAGGTTTTTGGCTGCATGTGCTAAAGGACGATGTCAAGCATGAAAAAATGCATGCAACGAATTCAACCAATCGGGTTGGATTCCGATTTCGCGGACAGATCGTTGCTTTCGCGCCTGTTTGAAATGGAATGCCGGCCCAAAAGGATACGTTATGGGCACGCAATCCAGGTGGCGCAACCACTTTCAAGAACATAAAGTCTTGTTCACCCTCATTGCCGTGGGGCTTTTTCTGGTGGAGCTTGAAATTTTCGCCATGGCATCCGTGCATTCCAGACGGCAATCGTTCGTTCAGGTGCTGGATCAGCAAAACAATGTGATCTATGAGGTCAAATCTGCGAAGTTACTGCCCCGCGAAAAAACCGTCTTTGAAAAAACATTCGGCCCATTGTCGAACTACCGTGTCAACGTGGTGACCAAAGACCGCCCCTTTCCGTTTCGGCCCTGGTTTGCAGCGGCTGTAGGCTTGCCGGTCGGGGCCGTACTGCTTTTCGGCTTTCTATTCAAGGCGTATGAGACACTGTTTTTTCGAAAGGAGACAGCCGTTCACAGGCACGAGGCGGAACCGCCCAACGGTGAACCAAGGCATCGCATGGAACACCTGATCCATCGCATCAGCCGCTTGAACATCTTTGTTCTCGGCAGCCTTGTGCTGATGTTTGCGCTGGGGCTGTGGGCTGTCCCCCACCTGCTTACGGAATTCGGACGTCAGAGCGCGGCGATTATCGGGCGCTACAAATGGGTGGCGCTGAGCATTGCCGCCATTTTCCTGGGGCTGGTGATCTGGATCATCTTTTTACGCTATCTGCTGGCCCGCAGGGCCATTGAAGCCCAGGCGGAAGTTGAAAAATACCGGCTGCAGCTGGAGCTGATGGGCGGCCATCCCGCACAGCCTCAACTGCCGGGGCCCGAACCGACGCGTCTCTCCCCGCCGCGGCGGAATATTTCCGAGACAACAAGGTCAGACAAAGAGAGATTCCCCGCATCTTCATAATTCGGGATCGAACATGCCGGTATTATATAGACCCGATAAAAGCGGATTTCCCGGATTTGGGAGAAAAGGCGTTATGACGGAAGGAAACGATGCAATGAGTGCCTGCGTTCAAGGCGATGTACT
>JASFGJ010000392.1:0-4740 GCA_050123815.1 Desulfobacteraceae bacterium | reverse complement strand
TCACCACTGTTTCCAGCATTTCGCCGTCTTCGCCGGTAATGCCCAGCATCCCGGCCATCACGGGCAACTCCTCCTCGTTGAGTTTCACCATGTCGGCGAGTTCCAAAGACTCGATGATCGTGTCTTGGGTATAAAAGGTTTGCCGCAGATTGATGTCGTATATTTTCAGCGCCCTGGCTGAAGTCTTCGCCAAAAAGCGCCGGATGGCCTGACGGGAAACCGGCGAACGCTGGGCCAAGGTTCCGAAGCATACCGCGTCGAGTTTGGGGGCGATCTCCAGGGCCCGCCTGTTGAGGCTGAGGTGATCCCAGGCGACATCATCCGGAAATTCATAGGTGGCGATTCCCCGGTCGTCCAGACGGGCCTCCACATAGCCGGTGGGATGCTGTTCATCGATGCTGATGCAATCGACGTCGAGGCCCCTTTTTTTCAGCTCATCGATGGCCTTTCGGCCGCGCCGGTCATTGCCGACCGTTGAAACAGCCAGACCCCCGGCGCCGAGCGCCGAGGCATGATAGACAAAGTTGACCGGAGCGCCCCCCAGTTCCTCTGTTTCGCCAAAGATATCAAACAGAATTTCACCGATGCCTGCAATCTTGTACGACGCCATAAAAAACCTCTCAGAACGAGTCGCCGGCAGCGCCCTTTGCCACCGCCAAAAGTTCATCCCGGGTGATCAAGGCCCTGGTATCCGGCACGTGCCGGCGGATGTTGTCCAGGCCGCCCTCCTGACGGTCAACCAGCACCACGGCCCGCTCCACAACCAATCCCTGCTCGCGGGCCCGCTCGATGGCCTTGATGGTCGAGCCGCCGGTGGTGGCGACGTCGTCGATGACCACCACCCGGGCGCCTTCGGTCAGATCGCCCTCTATCCACTGGGCAATGCCGTGGTCTTTTTTGGTTTTGCGGATCGAAAAGGCGTTGATGGGTTGCCCTTTCAATTCCGATGCGAAGGCAGTGGCCATGGCAATGGGATCCGCGCCGAAGGTCAACCCGCCGACGCCCTGCGGTGCCAAATCGCTGATGGCCTCGAACATCAGATGCCCCACCAGATACATGCCGCGCGGGCTGAGGATGGTCGGTTTGCAATTGACATAAAATCGACTCATACGGCCGGACACCAACTTAAAGGTGGGTTCAGGTGTATATTTAAATGATTTTTCGCACAATAGAGCGATCAACTCCTGCTTCATGGAAGGGCCTCCTATATATCGATATATAAGAAATCATTGATTTTAGAGCACTTGTACGATAAAAATGGCCATTTGGCAGTAATGGAAAAAAGAAATGCTCCGTTCGGCCGGCAGCAATCGTATTGGTGACGGCCATATATAAATAAGCCTCCACCGAAAGGAAGAAGCCGATTTCTATGTTTCAGTGGAGGCTGAGCAAGGAAAACTGAGGGCAGCACTCCTTGAGCTCACCGCTCGTTCATACCAGTTATGCCCCTCACGGTCAATTATCGATGAATGAAACCAAGCACAATGCAATCATCCGGATGTTCCACGTCCAAAAGCACTACGGCGCTCATTCCGCGTTGCACGACATCACGCTCGATATCTTTAAAAATGAATTTCTGTTTATTACCGGTGCCAGCGGCGCCGGCAAGACGACACTGCTTAAACTGCTCTACCTGGGGCAGCTGGCATCAGGGGGGCAGATCCTTGTGGACGGGATGAACCTGTCCCGTATCAGCCGGAAACGCATCCCCTTCCTGAGGCGCAAATTTGGCATTATTTTCCAGGATTACAAGCTGATACCGACGAAGACGGTGTATGAAAACGTGGCGTTGGTGCTCGAGGTGGCGGGGAAAAAACCACGATTTATTTCCAAAAAGGTCAGGAGCGTGCTGCGTATTGTCGGCATGGAGGATCGAATGAATGCGCTACCCCCCAGTCTGTCGGGCGGGGAGCAGCAACGCATCGCGGTAGCCCGGGCCGTCGTAGGAGACCCCAAAATCATTCTGGCCGATGAGCCCACAGGAAGTCTGGATGCCGAGGCGGCCGCCGTGATCATGTCCTTTTTGGACACATTTCACAGCCGGGGGGCGACAATTGTCATCGCAACCCATGATAAAAACCTGATCCAAAAAAACGGTGCGCGCGTGGTTCACCTTAAAGATGGAAGGCTTTAGCGCAAGACCATAGGACTCGTAAATGAATCGTTTTTTTCGACGAGCCATTAAAGATATTCTCGGAAACCGGTTTCTGACCGTCATCACGGTGGCCACGATCGCCCTGTCCATCATGATCGCCAGTGCGTTTGCACTATTTTTCATCAATGCCGGCGACCTTATGAATCTGTGGCAGAAGGGAATCCGCATGATGGTCTACCTCAAGCCCGACACTTCGGAGGCCGGCCGTTTGGACACCAAATTTCGGCTGCAAGGAATCGCAGGGGTCCAAAGTGCCGCTTTCATCTCTAAAACAGAGGCGATGGCCAAACTGAAATCCCAAATGCAGCACCATACCTCCCTGCTGGACAATCTTAAGGAAAATCCATTGCCGGACGCTTTTGAAATCACCATCGAACCTACGGCGCGCAGCAGCACCGAACTCGATTTCCTGGCAGAGCGCATCACCGCCCTGCCCACAGTGGCCGAAGTGGAATACGGCCAACAGTGGATACGTCGATTCACCAATATTATCAATTTATTCCGACTTGCCGGATACGGCATTGGCGCGCTGTTTTTCATGGCAACCGTATTCATCGTGGCCAATACCATCCGGTTGGTGCTCTATTCGCGCCGCGATGAGATTGAAATCATGCGCCTGGTGGGGGCCACCGACCGCTTCATTAAAATTCCATTCTACATTCAAGGCATGATTCAAGGTGGTGCCGGAACACTGCTGGGACTGCTGGTCTTGTTTGCGGGGTATCTATCGCTCTCATCACACGTTGAACAAAGTGTCTCGGGCAGTTTGATCACAATTCGCTTTTTTCCTCTTGAAATGTGTGCCGCAATCATCGTCGGCGGCATTCTGGTGGGCGGACTGGGCTGTCTGGTCTCATTGAAGCAGTTTATGCGGACTTAAGGGGCGTGGGAAAAATAGATGATCACAGACCTTAAGAGATTGTTTTCAGACTGCGCTGCCGGCCGTCGCGGCATGACAATAGAAGTGCTTTTTCCCTCTATCCTTGTCAAAAACATCATCTTTACGTCTTTCCGGATGGCCGCCATCGCCCTCATTTTCGCGGGACTGCTGTTTGCACGGCCGCTGGTTGCCCAGCCATCGGACCGGGGCACCGTCATGGTATCCGCATTAAGGGTGCGCTCGGGACCGTCTACAAAGCATCGAATCGTAAAACACCTGGGCAAGGGCGCTAAAGTAAAGGTGCTCGATCAGAACGACGGATGGCTGCACATCGCGTATGACGGCGGCAAGGGCTATGTTTTGAACGATAATCGCTACATACAGGTAGCCCAGGCAGCAACCACGCCGCACATGCAGCCGCAAAAAGCTTTAAAGAAATCGCCCCAAGAGGCCGACAAGATTAAAGAACAGCTGAAGCAAACCCGCAGCGAAGTTGCCGAAATCACCAGAAAGGAAGCGGCGGTCATCGATGAATTCAATACCGGTGAACAGGCCCTGAACAAGGCGCGCAAACAGGTCCGCGCGGCGAAATCGGCACTTATGGCCATCGAAGAGAAGATAAGGGACACCCGCAAGCAGTCCGAAGCCTTGGAGATAGAGATCCTCGAAAGCGAAGCCTATGCGGCAAAACGGCTGGTCAGTATATACAAACTCAACTGGGTGGGAAAAATCCAACTTCTGGCAACGGCGGATTCCTTTTTTGACTTTGCCACCCGAAAATCGGCCTTGGAGCATATACTCAATCAGGACGAACAACTGCTGCAAAAAATGCACAGCGGCCAGGCCGAACTCGAAGCCCTGATTACGGAACAAAATGCCCGCGCCGCGGAAAAGCGAGCCCTCGAGCTGTCGCTGACTGAGCATATCCGGAAATTGAGCGTCGCCCAGCGCCGGCGTGGGGCGGTACTGAAGCGTATCCGGAGCGAGAAAAAACTGGAACAGGCGGCCTTGGCGTCGTTAAAGCAAGCCGCCCGGAAATTGGACGGCGCCATGGAAGCCCTTCCTCCGTCTCCGGTCAAACCGTCTACGGGTAAAGAGACAAAACCGTTTAAGGCCTACAAAGGGTTGCTCAGCTGGCCCGTAAAGGGTAAAATAATATCGTTTTTCGGCCCTTATCGGGAAAATAAGTATAAAGTGATGAATTTCCGAAGCGGAATCGATATCCAGGCCGAGCGGGGTGAGCCGATCCGTTCCATTTCAGCGGGTTTGACCATTTATGCCAATTGGTTCAAAGGATTCGGCAATATGATAATCATTGATCACGGCGATCACTACTATACCGTATACGCTCATCTGGAAGAGGTTTTCAAGGTCAAGGGTGATCGTGTGGAAAAGGGCGAAGTGATTGCCACGGTGGGGGATTCGGGCTCTCTGATGGGGCCGGCCCTGCACTTTGAAGTGCGGCACCATGGCAAACCCGTGGACCCGCTTAAATGGATACGTAAAGGATAGGGGCGCAGGCAAGCAATAATTCCACCACCTTGCTTGTCTTCGCGCCCGTCTGCGGCGTTGCATCCACCGGCACATATCCTGATATGCACCGGCGGATGTGCCTTGCAGACGAACCCAAATCCGGCGCAATCTGGTGGAATTATTGCTTACCTGCGCCCCAAGAAGGAGTTTACTGCCAATGTTAAAACCCAGC